>JAAZOM010000027.1 GCA_012797775.1 Candidatus Kuenenbacteria bacterium
AGCCACCTTAATGGCTGGTACTTCGAGGACAAACAGGTCTATGATCTGACTTATTTGTCTATTGGTTAATTTGCTGTTTGGTATTAACTTGCTTGCCATGTTATCAGCATAAATGTTTATGCTGTTCTAGACAAGCTCCTATTTTTATTGTCCCTATTTTGGCCTTGAAATTTAATTTCATCCCCAGAAATTATTATCTACTTGTGTTGGCGACAATATTGACGATCGTGGTGATATTAGAGTGCCGAGGCGGTTTATTTTATAAAAAATTCAACATACGGACTGATAATTTTTTCTCTGTTGCCGGTCCATATATTATTTTTACGATCGCAGCTGGCACAATATTAATCTTTTTTGCCCAAATTATAAATAATAAAACGGTCGAACTTAATTATTGGTTATGGTTTTGGGGCTGGTCGCTGCCCATTGGTGCGGTTCAGGAATTTTTATATCGAGGATATTTAATGGTACAACTGGAAAAAATCTGTCAATCACCACTGAAAATTATTCTCATCAATGCTTCGCTTTTTGCCTTGATGCATATTATTTACCAGCCGTTAATAGTCGTCTTGCCCATAACTTTTTTGGGCGGAGTTGGTTTTGCTTGGTTGTACAGAAAATTTCCCAATTTAATATTAGTTTCCATGAGCCATGGGTTTTTAAATTTTATGGCACTTTGGTTGGGATTTTTTTAATAAATATGCTATCAAGGATTCGGCGTTTATTATTTTATTATACTGTTTCCCTGGCCACTTTCGCCGGAAATGTTTTTGGTGCCTGGCTTTTGATGGAATATTTTCAAGTACAGCAGATACCGGCCATAACGGCCGGGTTCATTTTACAAACCGTGACTGCTTTTTTTGTAAACAGGCGCTGGACATTTGAAAAGCAAACAAAAATTTCACGGGGGCTAACCACGACCTTGGCCATACAGGTGGTGGCGCTTTTGATTGCTATTTTGGGAACAGAGGGGGGAATGAATATACTGGGGCTTAATTTTATCAGCTCGCGAATTATCTCTGGGTTGATTGCCGGATTGTGGGGCTACACCATGGATTCTTATTTGACTTTCGGTTTAGCGCCCTTCACTTAGAGACACACTAAGATAAAAAACGAGTAAGATAGAAATTTCCCCGATGGCGACACACAAGGACAGTTCTTAAGTATTAAGGACTGTCCTTGTGTGTTTATAATAACTGAACTTTTTCGTGTTATAATAACCTCATGAATAAATTAATGTCTTGTTTTTCAAAAAATAGCGGGAAAATACTGGCCGGAATGATTAGCGCTTATGTGGTGGCAATCTCAGCAGTCTGTTTTTGTAAATACCAACATTTTTTGTATGGCGGACTGGATTTGGCAATTTTTAATAATGCCCTGTTTAATACCCTCCACGGCAACTGGTTTTGGTCATCTATTCAGGGGCACAATTACTGGGGCGATCATTTTGAACCACTGTTAGTTGTGTTTTTACCTATTTATTATCTCTGGCAGTCGCCGGTTTTGCTTCTGATTTTACAAACAATATTTTTGGGTCTGGCCGCTTGGCCCTTGTATTTGGTTGTTATACAAGCCTGTCCCGAGTGCAGCGGAGCGGAGTCGAGGGAACCCGTGCCACCAAGTTCTGATTTTAATTATAGTGAGTGCGGGTCTAAACGTGATCCCTCCGCTCCCCCGATGGACGTCGGGGTCGGTCGGGATAAACCCAAAATCATGGCTCTGGGCGTAGCTTTCCTCTGGCTCATTAATCCGCTGGTTCACAATCTTAATTTGTTTGAATTCCACGCTATTGCTTTTTTCCCGTTTTTCTTTTTCTCCCTATTTTATTTTTATCTCCAATTAAAAGAAAGCCCTGCCAACAAAAAATTGCTTTCGTCTTTTTATATTTTAATATTTCTATGCCTCATGGTCCGCGAAGACATCACTTTTATAATTTTGACATTTATAATTCTGATCTGGCTAGACGCACTTAAAAATAAAAACAAGGCCTTTCTCCTGATTGCTAGTTATGGATTACTAATTACTATTTTTTATCTAATAATCTCTTTCAAAATTATTGCCCACTTCTCCCCTTCTGGTTTTTCCCCTTTTGGCTATTACTATGGCTGGCTAGCCAGAACTAATATACTCGGGACAATAAAACACTTTTTGACGCTGACCAATTTGGAAATGATTTTGGGTTTTTTGGCCCCATTTTTGTTTTTGCCAATCATTAAGCCAAAGTGGCTTTTGCTGACCACGGTTCCTTTGACGCAAATAATATTTTCGGCTGGTGGTGGGGGGGCTTTGGTCTGGCAGATGCACTATGGTGCCTTATTTTTGCCTGCCCTCATAATAGCTTTTATTTATGCTTTTCTGCCGGCTGATAATTTTATAAACAAAAAACTCGGTGGAAAATATTTGCTTTTAATACTCGCTTTGGCGGCAAACTTTTGTTTGTGGCCGAGTTTTGGTATTTTAAAAAATGATTTTTCTCAGACAAAAAATGGTCCTGACTTGGACCAGATTGAAAGGGGCGCGGCCGTGATGAGCAGTTTTAATTATCTACCGAATCTATCAAGTAGAAAAAATATTTATTCCCTGCATTATTATTTCTTGGGTGTCCAGCAGTTTGCCCAGGCTGATTATAGCTTCAAACTACTACCAGAATATATCCTTTTGGATGAAGCTGATTATAAATATTATGATGAAATATTGAAAACCTCTGCTTGGGCTGGCAAATATTATAGTCGTGGGTACAAAAGGCTGGAAGAAATACTCGATTCTTACAAAAAAATAGAAAGTAAAGATGGAGTGAGTTTGTGGAAAAAAATTTAACAGACAACCTACAAAAACCCGGTCAAAGGGCCGGGTTTTTGAATATATATACGGCAGCCCTCTCAAAAAAACCTTCAAACTTTTGTTCTTTAATTAACTTCCAATCACTTTTTAAGAATTTATCTAGAATAAAATCAGCATGATGAATTTCGGCTGAAACTGCTGGGTAAATCAAAATTACCCTCTTATCATTTTTAAACGCCTCAAAAAAATCTGGTAAATCTTTTGGTTGAATCGCGGGATACCAATTATATTTTATTGCCAAAAGCAGTGGGTCACTGCCAAGTTTTTCGCTCAAAATATTGGAAATTGCCAATTTGCCCCGATAGTAATAATCAAAGGGAACATTATAAACAAAAGCCGGGAAAAAAATAATATCACCGGGGGCTTCAATCTGCTCAACATAGCTCGCCAGTTCATCCCATTTGTGTTGGCCTTGATTTTTTATGATATCAAAACTGTAAGGCAAAAGGAGAAACAAAATGCCAACTATAATAATTTTTTTGTGGCTACTTTTAAAATTTAATTTTTCAAAGCCCATGGCTAAAAGCAAAAATAAACCGGGACTGCCAAGAATATAATACTTGGATACCCAAATCTGCAAGCACAGACCGATGGATAGCGGTATGATAAAAATCAACAAAGACAAAAGTGCTGCTGAGGGGAACTCTAAATTAAATTTAACTTCTTTTAATTTTGATGAACACTCGAGGTGAGAAACAAAAACGGAGACAAAAAGTACCCCAAAAAATAATAAGGCAATAATTTCTAAAAATGGATGTTCGACACCAAGAAAAAAATAGGCACGAGGTAGCTCAAATAAAAGCGCGCCACTGCCAGATGTATTGAAATACCAGGCATCGTCGGTCAGGCGAGAGACATTGTGAGTAATAAAATTTATAAGCCACGGCAAAAAGGCTAAGACAACCAAAAATTGGGCCAAAAGCCACTGGCGCCAGCTGGTTTTTTTTTGAGAAATAAAAAAATAATGATAAAACCAATATAAATTGCAGGTTATAATCATGGCAAGGCCTATTAGGTGAGTATAAAGAGTAATAATCGCAGCTATAATATAGGCGGCAAGAAATAATTTTTTATTTGATTCTAAATAGCGCCAGAAAAAATATAAGGATAAAAGAAAAAAGCAAAACAACATCGGATACATACGCGCATCCATAGAAGTAAAAAGGTGATAGCTAGAAGCGGCAGAGAGAAGGGCAGCAAATAAGCCGACACTGTCTTTTTTGGTAAGGGTGCGACCCAAAAGATAAATGATAAAAATATTAAGAATAGAAAACAGAAAAGATGAGAGGCGTAAAATCACTTCTGTTTGGCCAAATATTTTTATCCAAAAATGCAAAAGCCAATAATGGGCTGGTGGGTTGTTTTCCCACTGTAAATACTGCCAACTTTCGACAAAGCCCTTTTGGGCAATGCTCAAACTGACAACCTCATCAAACCAAAAGCTACCAGAATGAAAAACAGCAACCAGGCGAAGTATCGCGCCCAAAATAATTATTAGCAGCAAAAGAATAATAACCTTTAATTTTTTCATAGTAGAAAATAATTTTATTTAATGGCGGATTATTTAGACACTGAAATAATTTTATCATCAATAAGAAAATAGGAGACAATAAATATTTGGGAAATAAAACCAATATAATTATCATGAAAAAATCTAGATAGAAATAAATAAATAAAAATTAGAGCGCCGTAACAAAAAACTAGATGGGACATATTTTGGCTATTGCCGTAATTTTTAATTAAAAAATAATAAAAAATAATTGTGATAGGAATCTGAGCTATCCAAAACGGGAAATAATCAGTAATATTTTTGATAAGCCCAAGTTGATAAAATACTACGGACAAACCATAACCACTTATGGGGTAGCTTGTCGGTATTGTGCCGGCTGGGTAAGCATAAATATCTTGAAAAAAAGAAATTGGGTCCCAAATAACAAATGGCAAAATTAAAAGTAAGAATAATGTTGGGAATGGCCAGATTAATTTAATAAAATTTTTTAAATACTCCCCAATCTCAATTTTTACATTTTTTTGTTTAATAAAAAAATGAACATAAATAAAATAAAATGGTACAAAAAACCAAGCTGTGTGTTTGGAAGAGCAGGCTAGGGCTAGGGTGACTGCCGACCAAGATATTATTCCTCTTTCAAGTAAAAAAATGGTTAAAATCAACCAACTTAAAACAAAAACATCGTCTCTCCCCTCCAAAAAAAAATCTCAAAAATAAGGGATTAAAAGCATAGGCGGCAACAAGAGAAAATTTATTTTCTACTTTTTTGGGGAGCTGGTAAAGAACCAACGAGCTCATGATAAAAAGAATAATATAAACTAGCCGCTCGTCAAAAAAATGTATTGTGTTATTAAAAAATAAATAAAAAGGAGTAGAAAAAACAAGGTGAAAGGGCAATTTTATGCAATGATAAAGGGCTGGATTTACTAAAAGGTGGTCGTTAACAAAAGGGAAGTCTTCTAGCTCCGTGCCAAAATAATTTTCGATATAGGGATTTTTACCCTGTAGTAACATTTGAATAGCTGGTTCAACTTGCAAGATATTATCATGTACAAAGACTGGCGCTCCTTGACTTCTATTATTAATTTCTGTTATAAAAGCTGTACCCACAACAACAAATATAACAATAAAAAGAGCTAGCTGTTTTTTAAATAATAAATTGCCCCTATAATCAACCCAAAAATAGAAAAAAATAGTACAAAAAAACAATAATGCGTGCAAAGAAGTTGCTGATGGCCACGAAGAAAGAAAGAGAAAGCCACCGATAAAAATTATTACTGAGCTTAAAGAAATATTTTTTTTCATGTTGTTTTGTGTCTAGAAATACTTTTTATAAATAACAAAAAAGCTTTCCTGTTTATTTTTAAATTTAAAATTGTTTTAAAAAATTCACGAATATCTTTCTGCCCAAGTTTGGATTGGCCTTTTTGGCGGTCAATAAATGTAACTGGGGCCTCAACAATTTTCAGACCGGCTTTTTCCAGATGATAAACCATTTCGATTTGAAAAGCATAGCCGTTGCTTTTTATTTTTGAATAATCTATTTTTTTTAGAGCGTTCGTGCAAAAACAACGAAAGCCCGCGGTAATATCACGTGTTTTCAGGTTTAATAAAAAACGAGCAAAAAACATGGCGCCATTGGAATAAAGATGCCTTTCCCAGTTCCAGCCGATAATCTGACCGCCTTTTATTTTTCGTGAACCGATAACCAAATCGGCTCCGTCTTTGGCGGCAGATAATAACCGCGGTAAATCTTTGGGATCATGAGAGAAGTCTGCGTCCATCTCAAAAATATATTCTGCGCCTTTATCTAAACAATAATCAAATCCCTCACGATAAGCAGAGCCCAAACCAAGTTTGCCCCGACGATGAATAACAAAAACTGGATATTTCTGTGACAGCTCATCGGCCAATACACCGGTGCCGTCAGGTGAATTGTCATCTATTATTAATATTGATAAATCATTAATACCCTGCCCGAAAATCTCCATGACCAGCTCGGCCAGGTTTTCCTTCTCGTTGTAGGTGGGGAGAATAATAAAATTTTTCATAAACATCCTATTCTAACATTACCCGATAAATATAAACTTGACCAGAGCGATAGACCTCTCTTAGATAATTCTTTTGACCGGGCTCAAAATCTCCAACCTCGGCCTCGCTTTCGCTAAAAAAAATAAAATTAATATCATTTTCTTTTAAAAATTTTTTCTTCTTATCATCAAGATTGTTTATTTTATAAAACCAGAGGACTTGTTCTGATTTGCTGCCGAAAAACAAAGTTTCCACACCGTGGCCGGCAAAAACCTTGCGACCAGTAATGCCCGGGATAAGATTGCCATTTATAATATCCGACAAAATAACATTGTCGAGGGTGGCATTATCTTTAAGCCAATGAAATGCAATGAGCTTGTCATTTTTTGGGTAGAGTTGTTCAATATACCTTTTGTCGGTGAAAATAGAAAATTCGCGCACCCAGTTGAAGATTTGTGAGGGGCAGAAAAAAATAATAAATAAAATAACAGCCAGATATTTGTTGTTGACAAAAAAATTGAAATTCTGGGGAGAAATTTTTCTTTTGAGAAAATAAAAAAAATAATATAAACCCCAGACAGCCAAAATTCCAAGTGGAATTTGCAGGCCTTGGAGCATGCGCCTTTGCCAAGGTAGGGGGGAATAAACCAAAATTGACTGAGCAACAATCCAGACAACCAAAAAGATGTACTTGTTCTCTAATTTTTTATTTTTGAATAGCTGATAGCTGCCATAAACAGTAAAAGCTAAAATAAATCCGTAGCTAATAATGGTCACCCACCAAGACGGTGTCAGACAAATATTCTGATAAGTGCGCATCTGGGTAAAAAAATCAGAGCGAGAAAGCCAAAAATAATACGCGAGCGATGGCGAGGAAATAGCAAAAAATATAAAAGCGTGTTTTAAAATATTAAAACCTATTTTTTTATTTTTGATAAACAAATAAAGAATATAGATGCCAATAACGGCAAAAATAGTGGGAACATGAAAGGGGTGGAACTGAAAAAGAATAAGTGCCAAAAAGCCAGAGATAATACTATATTTAATTTTTTTGTGTTCCAATGAAATAAAAAATAAAAAGAGGGTTGCAATAATCAAGCCAGTGGAAAGCACTAGATGGCCAGACTGAAGCATGGTCAAAAGGGTGTTGCTTTCGGCAGCCCAAAGATCCAGCGGCCAATTATACCAACCCTTTTTATAAACATTATTTTCTAAAACGAAAGAAAAGGCTGCACCTAGCCCAGAAGCAAAGACCAAGAAAATAAAACCAACCAGGCGCCATCTTGGGTTGGGGAAATAATAAACAGTAAGGAGGTATAAAATAAAAAGTAAAAGAGGAATAAAAAGTATGCGTACCAACTGGAAAACAACAATGTTTGAGAGGTGAAAAGCTTTGGCCAAAATACCAGTGAAGGACCAAAAACCATTGAACATCACCCTGCCCTGCGGTTCACCAGAATATAAATCCAGTTGTACCAGGTGCCCTTGGCGCGCCTGCTCAATATAGGAAAAATAAACGTGAATATCTCCGGGCGTGAGCGAATGAAGGCCGCTATAAGTTGAATCTGGTGGTGTTTTATACCAACCGTAAATATAAGGGATGGTAGTAGTAATAATAATAAAAACAGTAATGATAATAAAAAAGCACCATTCTTTTTTGGTTATAGATTTTATCAGCGCCTGCAGCATAAATTATTTTAATTGATAAACATAATCGTTATCCACAAAATAGATAAGATCAGCAAGACCCTCCTCTGATAACCTGTTTATAATCTTGGATTTAAAATTGGGAGGATAATAATCAAAATGAAAAATTATATGAGTAGCCCCATAATTCTTGATGGCAGAGAGGTCTTCCTTTTGAATATCAAAATTGCACAGCTGGATGATTAGCCCCTCGTAATTTCTTGGCGAATGGCCGCTATAACCATTGACCATCTTTTTGAAATGAGAGATGGAATAATATTCATAAAAACCGCCCAAATTATTTTCTGAATAACCAACCCCCAAGGGTAATTCTAAATAAACATTAATATCACTGGTGTTTTTGATCCAATTATAAATTTTGGGTACTGGGGGAACAGCCACATATTCTTTGGGGGGCACAAAACTAAACTCCACAAATAGAAGAATTATAATTGAAAAGAATACAAATAATATTTTCTTCCGCTTATTTTTAAAATAATCAACAAAGAGCCAGCGCAGACCAATACTGATAAGTGCGGCTGAGCTCAAAAGAAAAAAGATACTATACCGACCAACACATCGGACGCCAGAAAAACCGGGGACAAAATGATAAAAAAAAGCCCAGGGGCCAATAAGACCCCCCATTTCTCCGCGCGTAAATTGAATATAGTAGCCAAGAGAAAAAAGAACCGCGACAAAGCCGATCAACAAATAGATGGCCTTTGTCTTGTCTCTTTGAATTGAATGATGAAGCACAATAATGGAAAAAAATAATAACAATAAAACAAAAACCCCCGGACCGACTATCCACTCTGAGAGATAGGTGGGATAAAAGTATTTGTAAAAAAATGGGCTAACTAAATAATCATATAAATCAGGGGAAAGGCCTTCAATATTATCAACAGAGCGGGCAAAACCCTGGCTTTTGAGCTGTAGATACGGCCAAAGTACAGACAAACAAACAATGATTATGATTGAACAAAAAATAAATAATTTGAGAACAAACTCTTTGGTGATTTTAATGCTTTTGAAGTCGATATTGGCCAGAATAAAAAAAATGATCACAACTGGCAAAAATAGGAAATACTGCATGGCATTGAGAAAAACCATCAGCGTAAAGAATAGCAACAATAAGGTATGTCGCCAAGAAAAATCTTTAAAAATTTTGTGGAGATAAAGAAAAAAATAGGGCAGCCACATGCCGCTTAGATTGATGTGCTCTAAATGAGTAATTTTGTAAGGCGCAAAGGCATAAATAAAAGCAGCAATAAAAGAAGCTGCCTTGTTTTTAGTCAGATAAAAGGCTAGTAAATACATACCCAGGCCGCCGATGGCAAAAGATGACAGGCTAATAATATTAAAAACCAAAATAATATTTTTGAAAATCAAAAACAACGGCCAAGCTAAAAGGAGCGAGCCAAACATGTGCTCGGTAAAAGCTAGGGTATTTTTGAAGGGGGCAAAAATATTGGTGTCAAAAACAGCGAGAGGATTAATCGGGATTTGATGCATCTCCCAAGACCAGATCCAACTGACCAAAAGCGGGTCCGGACCCTTGGGTAGCGCTGAGCCAAGGTGATCGAGCGGGGCCTTGGTAAATACCAAGGATAATACTAAAAAAATCACAAAAACACCCAAACAAATTATTTTATTATTTATTTTGTTTAAAAACATAAAGGATTACTTGTGATGGCTAAAATAAACACGAAAAATATTTTTTAAATACTCAAAAGCCACAAACATTGGACTGACCTTGCTTTTTCTATTTGCTGCCCGTGGCTCTTGCCAGACAACCGGAATTTCTTTTATTTTATAATGGGCGCGCTCCGATAAAATTAAGAGCTCTGTATCAAAAAACCAAGTCTGGTTTTTTACTCTGGGAATGATGCTGTCAACTATTTGTTGGTTAACGGCCTTGAAACCACAGGGTGCGTCTTTTATTTTTAGGTTAAAAATAATTTTTAAAATGTTTTTTAAAAAAATAGAAAATAATTTTCTGGCGAAGGATCGCTCAACTACTGATTTTGGCAGAAAGCGCGAGCCAGCGGCAATATCGGCTCCGGCTTTGACTGCACTAATAAGCGCGGGTAAATCGTTTAAGCCAACGGACAGATCTATGTCCATAAAAATATAAATATCACTTTTGAATTTTTGCCAAGCAGATATCACAGCCAGACCCTTGCCCTGTGAATTAAGATGAAAATATTTTATTTTTTCATGAGTATGGGATAATTTTTCTCCAATTAACCCCGTAGCGTCAGCGGAATTATTGTCACTAATAATTATCTGCCAGTCGCCGGATAAATTTTTCTGGCAAAAATCAAAAACTTGAAGCGCATTTTTCTCCAAAATCAGCGCTTCATTAAAAACCGGCAAGACAATAGAAATCATAAGCTTAATTTATCTGGTAAATCCGCCCATCTCGATCTTCATAAACTTTAACACACTGGTGATCCAAGTCTAGTTTGGGCTGCAGGGCCTTATTTTCTTTTTGGATAAAGACAAAACTGGTGTTGAATTGCTCTTTAATCAGCTGGCAGACACCGAATCTTTTTTTGCCATTAATAATATTTTTCCAGAGAAGATATCTATCTTTATCTTGGAAATACATAAAAGTCGGATCAAGACCAAGGACATAGGAGTTGTTGGGGTTGTGATAAAAAAGCAAAGGGAAAGAGCCCCAATTGTCATGAAAAATAATACTGCCTACCGGGGTATTTTGCTTGAGCCAAAGACTGGCGCCCTCAAGGCTAGTAAAATTATAACCGCTAGTCAGTGACCGGCGAAGACTAAAAAAATTGTAAGAAAAAATAACCGGCAGACAAAGCAAAAGCAGGCTGATTAAAACTATAACCAAAGAGCGATAGCGAAAATAGATGATTGATAAATATTTTCTTACTCCTGATAAACTATTAAAAACGAGGCTGGAGAAAACCAGGGCTAGGGGGATAAAATACTCAATATTTCTCTGGGATTTGAGGGTGAGGATGAAAAATATTAAACTTAAAAAAAGTAACAGCCAGCTGAGCCGGCTCTGGCGCTTAATAAAAATAAAAAAGAAAAGCAGAGAAATAAAAAAAAGAATTGAAGTGTAGATATTGTGACCAATTAAATCAAAGATACTAAGATCATACCACTCGGCGCCGACAGCCACAATGTTTTTGTAATTAATAAGGCCGATTTCAAAAGTCTGCTGCCAATAAAATAATAAATTTTTCGGGAAATAGGGGTTGATAATCAGACCAGCCAAGAGTCCAGAAAAAATGCTAAGTGGTAATTTTAAATTTGACCAACTGAATATATTTAAAAATAATAATCTTAAATTTTGTCCGTTAGTCCGTTTCGGTCTAGTAAGATGACTAGTAAGATGGAATGGGGAATGATTGAGTTTATTTCTGTTGATGCCCTCAAGCCACTGGTAAACCCCAGAGACAATAAAATAGATAAAACCTATCCCAAATAGTATAGGCCAACCGCCATAAAGCCAGACATAGGCAAAAGATAGAATAAAAAGCGGGAGAGAAAAACGTCTTTTGTCTCGGGCAATAAAATAAAGAGCCACCAAAATAAAAACGAGAGAGAGCGAGGGTACTTTGGCTAGATTCAAGCGAAAAACAAATTGATCGGAAAATATTAAAATCAGAGTATAAATAAAAGAATATCTGATTTTTAGGCGGTCAAGTAGCCATTGAAAAATAACTACGGCCAGGGCGGCCAAAAAGATAGCAGCAAACTTTACCACCGCAATAGCACTCCAAGAATAACTAAAAGGCACCAATAACAAATGGTAGAGAAGGTGGTGGTCAATAAAGACTTTGTCCAAAGTAGTAAGGGGTAGCCAGTGAAATTCCTTGATAAGGCCGTGGTCTCGAATAATTTCTACTATTTTGGCATGGTAAAAAGAATCCGGGTCGGGGAAAGATGGGCTATTGGTCAGCCAGAAAAAATAGCTAAAAACCAAACAAAATAACACAAAATAAAGAATTAGCCGCTGGGCTAATATCCTGCCAAATAATCTTTTTTGGTATAAGGAAAACATGCCTTTATTATATCAAAAAACCGCGGCTCGTAGAACCGCAGTTTTATTGAAATATTATTCATTATACATAATAGATAGCTTGGTTTTTATACCCTTGAGCCGGCTGAGGTCGGTGGCCAATTTTTGAATTTTGTCTTTTTCGCCAGAGAGCACCAAAATTATAATCCCGAGACAATGTGCTAGGCAGGCGGTGTTGGGATTGACACCAAGACGCGACATTATGAGATGGCCATTTTGGGTAAGAATTTGGTTGACTTTGACAACATTGGCCTGACGATCAGTAACTAGAATAGAGAGTGTGGCGAGATATTTTTTCATATTAATAAATTAGTTTGCTAATTGTTTTTTGAAATAATCAACAAAGGGGACGCCAGCTGGGTCGATGCCGTTTAACATGGCTAGATAGAAACTAAGGTAGGAGCCAAAAAGCAGAGCGGCGAAAGACTGTTCTAGCTCGCTCCCGCCGGGAACAGAAAAAGTGGAATAGCCGACCTTATTTTGCCGGACAACATCCTCGGTAATCTGATAGCGCTTTCTGTTGCGCACATGATAAAGATTGGATTCTAAAAATAAGAAATGTAAATTTTTATGATTGGATCTTGGATGAGCCAAACCCTCTAATAAGTGATGATTGAGTTCGGAGATAAGAAAGTAAGTGGAAAAATTTTTGGCATTTTCGTTGAGCTGGTTGGAGAGGATATGAGCATTGCCGGATAAAAACTCAGAGGCGATGACAGCAATAATCTTGTCTTGTAGATCGACTGCCAACTTTTTGGCATTATTTTGAGAAAAGCTCTGGCGGGGAGAAAATTCTTCATTGAGCCGAGATAAGAGTGCTAAAACTGATTTTATTTCTTTTTCAGTGGTTTGGACTACGCCGCATTTATTTAATAATCCTAGTATACCAGCGACTGAATAACCAAGGCCGATCCGCGGCTGGTTGCAGATATTATGCTCGGGGTTGAAAACATAACCAGGGATCTGACCGCTTTTAATTAACCCAGCTAGATCTCCGCCAGAAGCAATGCCCAATATTTTGGCGCCACGACGCTTGGCCTCACGAAAGGTGGAGAGAACTTCTTCGGTAGTACCAGAATAACTGGAAATAATATAAAGGGTATTTTTATCGACTAGCCCGGGTAAATCATAGCTGTGGATGTTGCCAAGTGGTAATTTTAGTTTTTTGAAATAAACAGAACGGATGAGATGGGTGCCAAGACCCGAGCCGCCCATGCCATTGATTATCACCTTATTGATTTTTTTGTAATTGACAGGAATTTTGAGTTTTTGGGTTTCGCTCCAAGCCTGCTCGATTTGGCGCGGCAAAAGAGCAATAGATTCTAAGACCCTGTCTTTGTCCAGTTTGCCAAGATAAGCGAGATTGTCGAGAGTGTGCATACACTAATAATTTTCAATTTCTAATTTTGTAATTGTCTGTATTTATTATATCCCCTACCCTATTTTCTCGCAATTAAATAAACTTCAAAGCTCCGATCACGGCTGGCTTTGGGCTTGTAGATTTCGACATTGGCAAACTGAGGTTTTAATTCTTGGATAAATTCATCAAATTCACTACCCTGAAAGACCTTTAAGATCAGTGCTCCACGTGGAGCTAAAAATTTTTCTGCCAATTTAACAACTTGGCGATTTAAATCTAGCGAGCGGAAATGGTCTAATTCCTTTTCGCCAGAAGTGGCTGGGGCGAGATCAGAAAGGATAATCGGAAATGGAGCGGGGTGATATTTTTGAATTAATTTGACCGCCTCATCAGAAAAAATATCAACAATGAAAGTTTTGATATTTTTGGCAATGGGCTCGATTTTTTGGAGGTCTAAACCAATAAGCAGAGACTTTGCCCCAGTAATTTTACTCGCATATTGTAGCCAACTGCCGGGTGCGGCACCCAAATCCAAGACATCCAAACCCGGTTTGAGAATATAAAATCTTTTTTGAATTTCTTCTAGCTTAAAAGCGCTCCTAGCGCGATAGCCGAGCTCTTTGGCTTTTTGAAAATAAGAATCTTGGGGAACAAAATTTTTGGGCATAGAAAACAAATTTTATCCTGACCCCGCCCGAGGCGGGGGAAGGACCCCGTGGTAATTTGATCACCAGCGAGACCCCTCACTGGCGTTCAGGGTAAAATATGATTTATATCTTAATACTAGCCCAAAAAGATTTTTTAGACAAAATAAAGCGGGGCACCTGGTGGGTGACCCGCTGTTTTGTCAGAATTTGAAGCTGTAATAAATCTGGCAGAGAAAGAGAAAATCATCTTTCCCCTCCTCGCGCCAGACATAATTGAGCTGGAATTTTAGGATGTCAATGAAATACTGACATCCCACCACGGCCTCCATCCCGTGGTAATCTTTTACCCGATCATTGCCGATGTTATACAGGCGGCTGACGAACTGTAGACTGTCAGCGCCGACGAATTTGGTGAACATGTGGTTGGCTTCCAGCAACCAGCCGCGATATTCCAGCGAATGGCTTTTTTCTTGAAGTAACGAGCCGCCCAAGGTAGTTCCTCTGAAAGTCACAAAGGCCTGCAGGAACCCCTTGCCTTTCTGGCCGATCGGAGCGGGCTGCTTGCCGGTTTGGAAACCGCCACGAGTCACAACCCAAGACCACGGGCGCTGTTCAAAGTAGAACATCACGTCCATGGAGGTGTTGTTGTCGACCGATCCGCCTGAGCCATTGAGAATATAAAAGGTGAAAAAATTCTTCTCCTTTAATTCTCCGTATTGGATCCCAACGCCCATATCGGATGTGGGTTTACCGAATGGTGAGAAGGGATTTAGAATAAAAATTTTCATCTCGCTCGGTGGATCAATGGCACGCATCCAATTGATCAACCGCCCTCCTTGCAACTTCCACTGCGACGCGAGTCGATAGGAAATATACGCGTCCAAAATGTGACTGGCAGTGTCAGCCGGAGAAGCATCAAACTTGCCCGAAAACGAAACCCGGCCATGGTTGAGCTGGCAGGTGATTTGCGGGTTTCTGTAATAGAAACCTTTTTTTACTGGGTCGGTGCCGTTCAAGGTCTGAATGAACATAGTGACTTTGTTGGCTGGTTTTTTAACCGTAGTGTCAGGTTCTTGCGCCGTGACAGTTGCAATCAATACAAACAACAAAAACAATACTTTGCGCAACATGGTTGCACTCTCCTTTTTATATGATGACGTAATTTTAATTTTATTACCTTTTTGTGTTCACCTAAGATTAGTATAAAATCATCAAAATGTCAATTGCTTAATTTCCAAAAAAATTATAAACTTCTAGATATGGAAATTATTGCTGATTATAAAAATAAAACTGAATGGAATAACTTTGTAGCGGACAATACCAGCCCGTCGAGTTTTTTGCAATCGTGGGAATGGGGTGAATTTAATGAGAAAATACTTGGCAATAAGGTGGTGCGCCTGGCAATGTTAGTGGACAACAAATTGGTGATGACGGCTAGTTTGATCAGAAAAGAGCTACCCAGCGGGCATTTTTATTATTATTGCCCGAGAGGTATTGTCTGGGCCAAGGACTTTATGGATAAGCGGGCAGATTATTATCGACCTATTTTGAAAAAAGCAGAGGCGGAATTGGGAGAGGCGGTATTTTTGAGATTGGACCTGCCTTATGAACACAAAGATTATCTGGCGGGGTTTTTGGGCCGGTTGGGTTTTAGAAAGCCAAAAATATTGACCAAAACCAGCGAGCCAAAAAGTACTCTACTTTTAGATATCACGAGAAGTGAGGAGGATCTTTTGGAAAAGATGAATCAAAAAACCAGATATAATATTCGCTTGGCGGAGAAGAAAGGAGTAAAAATTAGAATAATGAATTATGAATCTAGAATTATGGATAAGGATATAGAAAAGTTTTATCAGCTGAGCAAAGAAATGGCGGGAAGGAATAAGATAAAAATTTACGAGCGTAGTTATTATGAGAAGTTGGTTAATTTTTTTGGCCAAGGGGATAAGGATGTCAAACTGAAATTGTATCTGGCTGAATATGAGGGAAGGGCACTCGGCTCGATAATGGTAGTTTATTTTGGCAATGGTGCGACCTATCTGCATGGAGCGTCGTCAAATGAACATCGCGAACTGATGCCCAATTATCTCTTGCAGTGGAAAGCAATAATGGAGGCCAAAAAAGAAGGTTATAAGATATATGATTTCTGGGGAGTGAGTGAGGAAAACAGACACTGGGCTGGTATTACCAGATTCAAACATGGCTTTGGCGGCAAGACGGTGGAATATTTGGGGAGCTGGGATTATGTCTTGAATAAAAAATGGTATAACCTTTTGTGGGGTGCAAAATTTTTTAAAAAAATAATACCCTAAGATGCTTTTATGATAAAAAAGATTGTGATCATGGCGGCCGGCAAAGGTACAAGAATGCTCGAGCTGTCAGCAGATAAACCAAAACATTTGATCGGCGTGAAAGACCGCCCTTTTTTATATTACTCCCTAGCCAATGTCAAAGCGGCTGGATTTGAGGAGATAATTTTGGTGGTAGGTTATAAAAAGGAAAAAATGGCAGAATTTACAGAAGAGTACGGAAAAGAATTTAATCTGAAATTGGTAGACCAATTTGAAAAAATGGGCGAAGATAAATACGGCACGGCTATGCCTGTCGCGGCAACAAAGGAGGCGGTCTCAAATGAAAATTTTGTGGTGATCAATGGCGATGATCTCTACGCGGTAGAAGATCTGAAAAAAATGAAAGAACTAGATGATGAATTTTGCTATGCTGGTGGTATGCCGACCGATGACCCATCGCCATATGGAATTTTAAAGCCTGATGGTGATAATTTTTTGGAACGCATTGTAGAAAAACCAAAACCAGATATTGATTTTGATGGCAGTCGGCCTAGAGACTATCTGGTCAATGTGGGGATGTATAAATTTACACCGGAAATTTTTTGGGCGATTGAAAAAATAAAACTTTCTCCTCGCGGTGAATATGAACTGACTGACGCGGTAAGTATTTTGGCCAGAGAGAAAAAAGTAAAAATAGTACCAGTGACTGGCAAATGGAAAAGCTTTACCAATCCGGATGATATAAAAAGAATGGAAGAGTATTTAAATTATTAAATTGTCTTATTATTAAATTATTGAAAAGGATAAAAGCCCGGGGTGCCTCTCGGGCTTTTTGATTTGCCCCAGGCATAAGGGCGTGATAGACTGAAAATATGATAAAAACACTGATTAAAAAATTAATACCTAAATTTTTACTAGGCTGGTATCACTTGGGTTTAGCTGTTTTGGCCAAGTGGTATTATAGTAATCCATCGGGAAAATTGATCGTGATTGGGGTGACAGGGACCAATGGCAAGTCTACAACTGTCAATCTGATTGGCAAAATTCTCGAAGAAACTGGAGCCAAGGTCGGCTGGACCACTACGGTCAATTTTAAAGTGGCTGGCAAAAAGTGGCTCAATGATAAAAAAATGACCATGGTTGGCCGGATGCAATTACAAAAACTCTTGGCCGAGATGGTAAAAGCAGGTTGTAGATATGCTGTAATAGAAACTTCTTCTGAAGGAATAAAACAACATCGCCACTCGGGCATAAATTATGATGTGGCGGTTTTTACCAATTTGACGCCAGAGCATATTGAATCACATGGTAGTTTTGAAAATTACAAAAAAGCCAAGGGGAAATTATTTGTGCACCTAATGAAATGCCGACGCAAAATAATTGCGGGGCAAAAAGTACCAAAAATTAGTGTGGTTAATTTGGATAGTGAGCACGCGGATTATTATTTAAATTTTCCAGCAGATAAAAAGTGGGGCTACACGGCAAAACACAAAACTCAACCAACAAAACTCAATAATATAATTATGGCTGATAATGTAAAGATAGGAACAAATGGTTCTGAATTTGAAGTGGAGAATGTAAAATTTACCACCAAGCTACCCGGTGAATTTAATGTAGAAAATTGTCTCTCCGCCATTGCCACAGCTGGGGCTTTGAATATTGGCCTGGAAATTAGCAAAAATGCTTTGGAAAAAATTGATGGCGTGGCTGGCCGGATGGAATTTATTGATGAGGGACAAAATTTTCAGGTTTTGGTGGACTATGCGCCAGAACCAGAATCAATGCGCCGGCTGTATGAATTTATTAATAATAACTTGAGAATAAAAGGAAAAATAATTCACGTGCTTGGCTCGTGCGGTGGAGGACGAGATAAGTCAAGACGACCGGTTCTCGGTAAAATGGCGGCCGAAAATGCCGAGGCGGTGATTGTGACCAATGAAGACCCTTATGATGACGAACCGATAAAAATAATTAATGAAGTGGCAGCAGGATCAGAAGAAATAAAGAAATTGGGGAATAAAAAAGTTGAGGTAATCAAAATCCTTGATCGCCGCGAGGCAATAAGAAAGGCCATCGAATTGGCAAAAGAAAATGACCTGGTACTTTTGACTGGTAAGGGGGCGGAGCAATTTATCTGCGTAGCCAAGGGAGAAAAAATCCCTTGGGATGAAAGGATGGTGGCAAGGGAAGAATTAAGGAAATTGAATAAATAAGGTATAATAGAACCAAGATATTAGGATATTTAATTTATTTATAGATTTATGAAAAAATTTGACGCAATTTCTATTGGTTCGGCCCTACAGGACATCTTTATTTTAAATAAGGATATGATTTGTAAAGATGTAAAAGTCTGCCATCCATTTAATCCGGAAAATATGGGCGACAAGATCAATGTCAAAAAAATGTATTTTGATATTGGCGGGGGCGGCACCAATGGCGCAGCCACACTGGCCAATATGGGACTAAAAACCGCGGTGGTCTGCCAGGTGGGAAGAGATTTGGCTGGTGAAAAAGTAATCAGCACCATGAAAAATTTTCGGGTGAATACTGACTTTGTTACGATAAACAAAAAAGAGGAAACTGGATATTCGGTGATATTTATAGACAAAGATGGCGACAAAACTGCCCTAGTTTATCGAGGAGCCTCGGATTTAAAAAAATATCCAGCCACCAATATAAGCCGGCTCTCGACTAAGTGGTTCTTTATAACTTCTCTCCACGCCAATCTAAAACTACTGGGCAATATTTATAGAAAAGCAAAAAAATTGGGAGCCAAGATCGCCTGGAATCCGGGAGGAGCAGAATTGAATTTGGGCAAAGAAAAATTGAAAAACTTTTTGGCCCAGACTGATATTCTATTTTTAAATCTCAAAGAAGCCCAAAAACTATCGGGGGTGAAAAGAAAAAATATTAAACAGATTTTTGAAAGATTGGAGAGGGTCTCTCCGGGGGCGATAATCGCTGTCACCGGAGGAAAGTCTGGAGCTTGGGTAAAAAATGGATTGGAAACTTTGTGGGCTGATATTTTGGATAGAAAAGTGGTCAATGCCACAGGCGCGGGTGATGCATTCGGCTCTGGCTTTGTGGCTGGATTGTTTTTATACAAGGGTGATGTCAAAAAATCACTGCAACTAGCGATGCTCAATTCAAATAGTGTGGTGACGGAAATGGGAGCAAAACATGGGCTTTTGCCTAGGCCACCAGCGACTAGAGAATTGAACAAGATCACGATAAAATTACTTTAAAATAAAAACCGGCTATGGTCGGTTTTTTGTTGAATATAAATAAATTGACAATATTTAATAAATATGTCATAATTCTTATAATAAATAAAATGACTATGAATTTTAATAATCACCAATTGAATATGGGTAGTTGGAAGCCGGTATATGCAATCGACTGTGATTGCGGTACTTGTGAATATTTTTTGTTTGGCCAGGGTGATTATTGTTTAAGGTAAAGATATTTGTATTCTAATTAATCAATATAAACGCCTTGGCTAGACAAAAAGCAAGGCGTTTTAAATTTGATTTTAACAAACAAGTCTAGAAAAATTAAAAATAGAACAAAAAAGGAGGAGCTTATGCCTAAAAGAGTTGTTGGGGTTTATCTGCTGCTTAATTTTCTAGTAAGCCTTTCAATGGCTTATATGGCCGGAACCTACATTACCTTTTTGCGACACCACGGCCTAGACTATGTCAGCGCTATAATTCCAAACATCGCCTATTTTGTTACAATTTTCATTTTTGAATTACCAACAGGCGCAATAGCCGATGTTTTTGGGAGAAAGTTTTCCTTTGTCCTTTCGTGTTTTATCTGGGTGGCTGCCAAGGTTGTATATTTTTTTGCCGACAACTTATTAGCCTTCGTGGCGGCAGAGATAATAGCTGCTATCGGCCAGACTTGTGCTAGCGGTGCTTTTGAAGCCTGGGTAGTAGACAGCTTACGCCATGAGGGATATAAAGGGGAAACGGTAAAAATTTTTTCTAGTGGGCTAAAAACAAAACAGGCAGCAATGATTGTCGGGGCAATTGTCGGTACCTGGGTGTCCAAAGATAATATTGCTATGCCTTGGATTGCGGGGGCAATAACTTTTTTTATAACAGCGATTTTGGCCATGTTTTTAATGAAGGAAAAATATTTTGTTAAAAAAAATTTCTCTTTTGTCTCAGGTTGCAAAGAGGTCGGAAAAACAATACAAAGAGGTGGTGAATGTGTATTAAAAAATAAAAATATCCGCTTTGTTATAACCTCCAGCGCTGTACTGGCCTTTGCTGTCCAGGCTCCCAATATGCAATGGCAGCCATTTTTCCAGGGTCTGGGTGTTAATCGATTATTTTTCGGATGGCTGTTCGCATTTATAGCCATCGCAGCAATGATCGGATCGCATTATGGACCATGGTTGCTCCAAAAAATCAAAAGTGAACGAAAGGCAATATCAATAACATTGTCACTTGTTGGCTTATTTGTTTTTTTGACAGCCATTGGGGCTTTCAAATTATTTTTGGCCTTGCCAGCTTTTTTGACCCATGAGATATTCCGTGGATTATACCAGCCAATAAAAAGCCAATATTTAAACGAAAATATTGCTTCGGAAGAAAGGGCCACCCTAAATTCATTTGAGTCACTGACTAGCCATGTTTTTGGAGCCGCCGGCTTGGTTGTAAGTGGGGTGCTAGCCAAGGAGTTGTCGGTGGAGTGGTGTTGGTTAATTTTTGGACTGGCCACAATATTGGCTAGCTGGAAAATAAATAAAAAATAAAAAATATACAAAAACATATGCACTGCCCAAGGGTGGTGCATTTATTTTTATTATATTTTAAAATCCTTGAAAAAACATGAATATTAAGGTAGGATAAAAATAAGTATGGCCTGGTAGCCAAGCGGTAAGGCAACAGTCTGTGTCTCTACGAGACATTCCTCAAAGAGGGACAAAACTGAATATATAAATTTTGGGGTCACGTAGCCAAGTGGTCTAAGGCGACAGTCTGCAAAACTGTTATTCGCGGGTTCAAATCCCGCCGTGACCTCCAGATTTATGTATTATGTTTACGCCCTGCAAAGCTTAAAGAATAGAAACTGGTTATATATTGGGTATTCTGATGACCTAAAGACAAGAATAAAAACACACAATGACGGCAAGGTAAAATCAACACAATTTTATAGACCACTGAGATTGATATATTATGAAGCTTACTTACATAAAACAGATGCGGCCAGAAGAGAATATGAACTAAAACATAGTCAGCAACAAAAAGAATTTCTAAAACAAAGAACCAAATTCAGCTTGATATCATAGGGCGACAGTCTGTGTCTCTACAAGACATCACTCGAAGAGGGACAAAACTGTTATGCGCGGGTTTCTCTCTATGAGAGATCTCTCAAAGAGCGACAATTCCCGCCCAGGCCTCTCTCCCTACGGGAGATGTCCCTAAGGGACACAATTAAAATTTTATGATTCTAAACAAATCCATCTTCAAGGCATATGACATCCGCGGGGTTTACCCAAGTCAGCTCAACTCCAAGACGGCTTTTTTTGTTGGGATGGCTTTTGCCCAAAAAACCAAGGCCAAAGAAGTGGTCATCGGTCGGGATATGCGGCTGGGCGGGAATGTTTTAAAGAAAAGTTTGATGGCGGGGCTCTCGGCTGGTGGGGTGAAAAAAATTATTGATATTGGCCTAGTGCCGATTGACGCCATATATTTTGCTGTGGGCAAACTCAAACATGAAACGGGTATCATGATCACGGCCTCGCACAACCCCAAAGAGTACAATGGTTTTAAAATGATGGCCCAAAAGATGAAAGTAGTCAGGGGAGAACAGCTTTTCCCCTTGGCTCAAAGGCTGGCCGAATTAAATAGCAAGAAAAAAAATACCAAAGTAAAAATTGTCAAAGAAAATATCTGGCCGGGTTATATTAAACATGTTTTAAGTTTTGCTGATATAAAAAAAATAAAACCATTCAAAGTGGTGGTGGATGCTGGTAACGGCATGGCGGGCAAAGTAATGCCGATTTTGACTAAAAAATTACCGATCAAAATCATTCCTTTAAATTTCCAGCTTGATAGTACTTTCCCAGCCCATCCGTCCAACCCGCTGGAACCCCAAAGTCAAATACAGATTGTCAAAAAAGTAAAAGAGACCAAAGCGGACTGTGGAGTAATTTTTGATGGTGATACTGACCGTTTGTTTTTTGTTGATGAAAAAGGGCGTTTCGTGCCAGCGGATATTACACTTTTAATTTTAGCGGAAAAATTTTTGGAGAAAGAACCAGGAGCAGGGGTGGTCTATAATTTGATTTGCTCCAAAATTATCGTGGAGAAAGTTAGAGAGTGGGGAGGGCGGCCAATCAGGACGGCGGTCGGTTATGTCAATGTGGCTGAGGGAATGAGAAAAAACAAAGGGATAATGGGCGGCGAATTATCAGCGCATTATTCTTTTCGAGATAATTCCTATGCCGATTCTGGTTTTATTGCCCTTATTATTTTACTGGAGCTATTATCTAAAAAAAATAAACCCCTATCAGAGATAATCAAGCCGCTTAATAAATATTATAAATTGCCAGAAATAAATACGCGATTTGATAAGCGCGAAGAGATGGACGGAAAGATCAGGCAAATAAAAAATAATTATAAAAAATACAAGCAGGATTGTTTGGACGGCGTGACGGTTGATAGTTGGGATAAGGGTGGTTGGTGGTTTAATCTCCGTGCTTCCAATACCGAGCCGCTACTCCGACTGACAATTGAGTCAAAAAATAAAACAACGGCGGAAAAAGTAAAAAAAGAAGTGTTAAACATTCTTGCTATTTAATTATGACCGATCAAAAATTTTTTAAATTTTTAGACTATAAATTCCAGCCCCAAAGTGGGGTTTTGGTTTTTAAATATGCGCTGGGCAATATTAATTTTCAAGAAAAACTAAAATTTCCAGCCAGAAAAATAAAATTAGACAAAAATAAACTCGTAGCTCTGGATAAGGCAATTTTTAATCTGTTTTTGATTGCGGGTATTAGTTATTACAAAACCTACTGCCCAAAAAAGATTGATTTGGGCAAATATAAGCTGACTAAAGAGCAGGCAAATTTTTGGGGATTAGTTTATACCAAGGGCCTCGGCGAATTTTTTTACCGCAATAAAATAGACTTCTGCGGCTTAGTCAATTTTCCTTTTGAAAAAAACTATCAGGTCAAACCAATCAAAGTAAAAACGCAAAACAAGACCTTGGTGCCAATCGGGGGTGGCAAAGATTCTATCGTGGTGGCGGAGATGCTGAAAAAGAAGAAAAGAAATTTTGATTTGATTTATTTGGGCCAGTCAACGCTGGTTGATGAGGTGGTCGGCGTCATTGGCCGGCCGCTGATCCGGGTGGAGCGCTATTTGTCGCCCAATTTATTTGCCTTAAACAAAAATAAAGGCGTTTATAATGGTCACATCCCGATCAGTGTTTATTATTCTCTCGTCGATGTGGTGGCAGCTATTTTGTATGGACACAAGGAAATTGTTTTGGGCAATGAAAAGAGCGCCAGCTACGGTAATGTGGAATACTTGGGCATGATGATCAACCACCAGTGGAGCAAATCAGCGGAGTTTGAAAAAATGTTTCAGAAATATGTGTTTAAATTTATCACGCCGAGTATAAAATATCATAGTATCTTGCGGCAAAAAACTGAATTAGAAATCGTGGGGGAATTTGTAAAATATAAAAAATATTTTCCGGTTTTCTCTAGTTGTAATACCAATTTCAAAATCACCAAAAAAGCCAAAAAAAGGTGGTGCGGCCAATGCCCTAAGTGTGCTTTTGTCTGGACAATGCTGTCGGCCTATCTAGCAGAGAGTGAGCTGGAAAAAATTTTTGGTAAAAATCTATACCAAGATAGAAAACTAAAACCAATTTTTGATGAGCTTTTAGGGCTAAAAAGACACAAACCATTTGAGTGCGTTGGAACGCCAGAAGAAATGGAAAATGCCATAAAAATGGCTGATAAATTGAGAAACAAAAAAGTATTAATCCTCGGTTTTGGCCGGGAAGGTTTGTCAACTTTGAAATTTTTGTTGAAAAATAAACTGGCAACACCCGAAGGGATAACTATTGCTGATCAGAATAAACTAGGAGAATTTGGGCCAGAATATAGAAATTTTATTAAAAAATATCCGTCAATATCTTTAAAATTGGGAAAAGATTATCTCAAAGGACTGGCTCAATTTAAAACTATTTTTAAAACACCGGGGATAAAATTGGCCGGGAAGACAACCAAAGAGCTAAAGACAAAAAACATAGAAATAACCAGCGGGCTCAATCTTTTTCTATCTAGTATTAAAGGCAAGGTGGTCGGAGTGACTGGCACCAAGGGTAAGAGCACGACCGCTAGCCTAATTTATGAAATTTTAAAAACCGCTGGTAAAAAGACAGTATTGGTCGGTAACATTGGCAAACCATTTTTGGATTACATCAACCAAGATTCCAAAGACACAATTTTTGTGGCGGAATTATCCTCTTACCAGTTGGAGATTTTAAATAAAAAAATTGATTTGGCAGTCGTCACCAGCTTTTATCCAGAGCACCTAAATTATCACGGTAGCTTGGACAACTATTTTCAAGCCAAGATGAATATTGTGCGCCAGCTGAAACCGGGCGGAGTGGTAGTTTACAATAAAAATTTCAAGCCAGTGGCAGAATTTATCAGAAAACAAAAAGTCCGGGCCAGCACATATAGCGATCTTGATCGAAATTTCAATGCCGTCTCCCAACTATTGGGCAACCACAATGAACAAAATATGGCTGGAGCAATCGCTGTTGCTAAAATTTTTGGAGTGAAAGAGGAGATAATAAAAAAGGCGCTCAAAAAATTTCAGCCCTTAGAACACCGTCTGGAATTCGTGGGTAAATTTAAAGGTATTAACTTTTATAATGATGTTTTGTCTACTACGCCGGAATCAACCATTGAGGCCATCAAGGCTCTGCAAAGTAAAAATTTACAAACTTTAATCGTTGGCGGTTTTGATCGGGGCTTGGACTATAAAAAACTGGCGGCAGAGATAAAAAAATCAAAAATCAGGACTGTCATCTGCTGGCCGCACGCAGGCGAGACCATCGCGGGAGAGCTGGCTAAAACAAGGGCGGAGAATAAAATTATCCGAGTTAAAAATATGGCGGAAACGGTACGGACGGCATATAAGTATACCGAACTGGGCGAAACAGTAGCGCTCTCACCGGCCGCTTCGAGCTATGATTTTTATAATGATTATCGGGCTAAGGGTACAGAATTTAAAAAATTAGTAAAACAATATGCTAAAAATTAAATACCCAAAATTAACCTTGCTCTTGATCAGTTATTTGGTGGTGTTTTTTATCTTTAAAAATTGGCTGGCGGCTGGCAATGTTTTTATTTTGGGGCTCGGCTATGTGGGTGCGCTCATCGCTGGCATGATGTATTCTTATGGCTTTACGGCTAGTATTGGCACGGCGATAATTGTCCTGATGGCTGGAGAATATAATATTTGGGTGACCGGGCTGATTGCTGGGCTCGGCTCGCTTGTTTCTGATCTGGTGCTTTTCCGCTTTATCCGTTCATCTTTTCAAAAAGAAATAGACCGACTGGGCGAGGAAAAAGTCTGGCGAATTTTTAAAGTCAGTAGAAAAAATAATCTTTTTATTAAAAAATACATTATCCCGGTCGTAGCTAGCGGGGTGATCGCCTCGCCCTTGCCAGATGAAATCGGCGTAACCATGCTTGCCGCTGATAAGCTGGTAAATAATAAATTTTTTGCCCTACTGTCCTATGTTTTGAATACAGCCGGGATACTGATAATTTTATTAATTGCGAGATAAAATGAAAAAATATTTACTCATCTCTGGCAGCCCGCGACCAGGCAACACAGAATATGTACTAAGAAAAATTTATACTGACCTGATTGGCAAGAAAGAACTCTTGCTTTTGAGAAAAATGAAAATTAATCATTGCCTGGGCTGTTTTAAGTGCGAAAAATCTTTTAGTTGCGTTCAAAATGATTCCATGACTAAAATAATTAAGAGAATAATGGCAGCTGATATTTTGATTTTTGGCGCGCCTCGTTATTATGATAATATAAATGGGCTTTCAAAAAATTTTATTGACCGTCTTTTGCCGCTTGACTGGCAGGCCGCGCTAAAAGGTAAAAAAATATTTATGATTATGACCGGTGGTGGAAGCATAAAAGGCTCAGAAAAATATTTAAAACAAGCAATGTCTGGATTTATTAAATATTTAGAGTTAAAATTGATTGGAGTGGCAGCTTTTAAAGCCATGGACGCCAATGAATTAAAAAATAATAAAAATACAGATAGAAAAATAAAAATGATTATTAAAAAGCTAAACCAAACATAAGAGGGAAGGAGGGCTTTATGACCAAAACAGGAGATGCCTTCTTTGGCGTGAGACTAACCGAAGAGGAGATAGGAGAGGGCCTGAAACAACTCGAGGCAACTCAGAACCAAGCCAGCCCCGAGCCTACAGCTGAAAAGCCTGAGACCAGGCGTAGACCTTATCCTGATTTACAGATAACCGGCTGCGGGCCAACAGACTAGAAAACTATGGCCCAAAAACAAAAAGAGCGAGGAAAATTCTTCGCTCTTTCTTTTATTAAATAAATTGTTTGGGTATAAAATATTCTATTCTATTCTCCCAATTTTCTCTGAGTTTAATTTTCTTTTTGATACGCAGATAATTGTCGGTAAAACCATACTGATAACCAGTGGCCAGACCCTCCCACAAGACTGGGAGTTTTTTGTTTTTAAAATTAATCTTTACTACTCCCGCAACTCGCTTGGCAATTGCGGATAGTTTTTGGTATCTGGCTTGTTTGATGGAGCCAATAATCTGATCAGGCATTTTGGCCGCTCGGGTATTGGGCCGGGGTGAGAATTGAAAAATATGAACTTTGGAAAAACCAATTTTTTGAATTAAATCGCAAGTATCCTGAAAATCTTTGGCGGTTTCGCCCGGGAAACCGACGATAATGTCACAAGTAAAATTGATATTTTTTATTTTAGCGCGGCAGGATTTAATAATCTTAAAAATTTCTTCTCGAGTGTACTGCCGGCCCATTGATTTTAAAATCTGATTGGAGCCGGACTGAATGCTCAAATGGAAATGCGGACAGAGACGCGACTCTTTGGCATAAAGATCAATCAGCTCTGGTGTAACATTGGTAGGCCAGAGAGAGCCCAAACGGATGCGAGGAATATTGGTTTGGGCGAGAATGATTTTTAATAATTTAACCAGACCGCCGTGATAAAGGCCGACATTGACGCCAGTCAAAACAACTTCTTTTAATCCTTGTTTTTCTGCCTCATTAATATCTTGAATAATATCTTTGGCTCCCCTACTTTGTGGTAAACCGCGCAGAATAGGCACGATACAATAGGCACAAAAATTGTTGCAGCCGTCCTGAATTTTGACAAAAGTGCGGTGCGGATGGCGGGAATTTGTTTTTAATTCACCTGCCAAATCGCGAGCGTTTTGATTAATTTTAAACTTGCTTGAAAACTCCCTTACAAAAGACCTTTTGTCTTTAATTCTTAGATCAATGCCTGATAATTTATTTTTAGCAAAACAGCCGGTCAGGATAATTTTGGAATTGGGATACTTGTTTTTAATAATTTTAAGCTTTTTTATTACTTCTGATTCTGCCTTTTCGGTAACCGAACAGGAGTTGATAATAAAAAAATCGGCTGATGATGTTGTGGTCATCTGCAGTCCCAGAGAAATTAAATCGGCGGAGATCATCTCTGATTCCGCCTGATTGAGCTTGCAGCCGTAGGTTATTACTTGAAATTTATAATTAGATGTCCTCTTCATCTTTTAGATTATAGTGGTAATCTTCGTCCTCTTTGTCTAAACCATCTTCAGAGTCCACACCCTCCTCTTCGTCAATATCATCCTCGAGCTCGTCATCCTCAAAATCATAATCAGCGTCTGAAAAACCATTGAGACTACCCAAACTATCATCTTGGTGCTTATTTTTAAAATCATGGACTTTTTCCGAAGTTACGAGTGGAGTCTCGGCGGGCCTTTCTTCAAATTGCAGGTTCTCCATTTTATAGCTTTTGACAACGTTAATTTTTGGATCAAGTCTCTTTTTGACTTCACTGACAGCCTTGTCATAGTTCACGATCTCCTGAATACCCGAGGTCATATCGCGAAAGATAATAGTATGATCCATCAACTCTTTTTGGCCAAGGATAAGACATATCTTGGCGTGAACACTGTCGGCTTTTTCTAGCTGATTTTTGAGGCCATCTTTGGAAAAATTTTCTGCTACATGTATACCTTCAGCAATCAATTTTTCATAGAGACGGAAACTCTCCTTGCGGGCTTCGGCTCCCAACTGTGCGACAAAAACATCTATTCCTTCTTGGACCTGAAGATCTGGTTTGGCTTCGCGTATTTTATTGACAACTCTCTCAACGCCGATCGCCAGCCCAGCGGCCGGTGTGGGGCGGCCACCCAAAATTTCCATCAAGCCGTCAAATCGACCCCCGCCCAAAAGGGCGATGGGAGTTTTGCCCTCGGCTTCCTCTATAAAAACCTCAAAAGTGGTTCGGTTGTAATAATCAAGGCCGCGAACCAGATAAACGTCCAAAACATACTCTATCCCCATATCGTCTAAATATTCTAGTACCTGCATAAAATGTTTTTTGCAGTCTTCGCAGAGTGAATCCACTATTTGTGGGGCATCTTCCAAAATTTTGTGGCAAGTTTCTTCTTTGCAGTCCAAAATCCTCAAGGGATTTTTAACAAAGCGCTCTTTGCAGTTTTCGCAGAGTCCTTTTTTCTTGCCACTATTGCTCAGATGTTGCTTTAATTTGGTGATGTAGGAGGTGCGGCACTCTAGACAGCCAATACTATTTATATGAACTATGGGGACCAGTCCAAGCGCTTCCAAAAGACGGTAAGAAATTATGACGAGCTGGGCATCAACTACTGGGCTATCAGAGCCAATAATCTCGAGATCAAGCTGATGAAATTGACGATAGCGGCCAGACTGCGGGTTGTCGTGACGGAAAACCGGCCCGTAGGCATAAAGTTTTACTGGTTGAGGCTTATTAAACATACCGTGCTCGATATAAGAACGGCAGACTCCGGGAGTGAATTCCGGACGAAGGGTAACATTTTCCCCGCCCTTGTCTTCAAAACTATAAAGTTCTTTGGTAACAATGTCGGTGTGCTTACCGGTGCCTTTGTGATAAAGGGAGGTCTGCTCCAAAACCGGCACATCAATCTTTTTAAAACCATAATTGATAATTATCCTTTCGGCGTGGTATAAAAAATAATCCCAATATATTTGGTGCTCGGGTAAAATATCTTTGAATCCTTTTAATAGTTGGATGGGCTTATTGGTGATTTTTGGCATAAAATAATAAATTATTACAGTATTTTATTGGAAATTCGGGGTTTTGAAAATCTGGGCACGGTTGAAAGGCCAGCCGCGTATCCAGGCTCGGCCGACAATGTTGGAGCGTTCGATCGGGCCAAAGACACGCGAGTCCAAGGAGGCCGTGCGATTGTCGCCCAAAACGTAATATTCGTTGACGCCAAGAAGCAAGTCTATGTCTCCTTGGGTATAAACTTCCGGTAAATAACCTTTTTCTTCCAAGAAAAATCCTTCTGGGTGATCTTTGTTTATAATCACAATCTTGCCTTCTTTTATTTTTATCGTTTCGCCCGGCAAGCCGATGATGCGCTTTATAAAATACTGCTTGGGGTCTTCGGGATATTTAAAAACGATAACATCGCCCCTTTTTATCTCTCCCAAGCGATAAGAAATCTCATCTATCACTAGATATTCATGATCAAAAAAATTAGGCTCCATTGAGGCGCCTTTGACATAAAATGGCTGGATAATAAAATAACGGATGGGTAAGATTATCGCCAGAGAAAAAACAACAACCTTGATAGTTTCCCAAATAAAATCTTTTATTTGGCCAAGGATATCACCATCGCCATTGGCTGGCTCAAAACTTGGTTTTTCTTCTTTTGGTTTTTCGATAAATGACATAAATAATTGATAATATTAATGGTAAGCATATCTGGGCTCTAACTGTTGCGAAGATAATCAATCTTCGCAACCCTCGCCGATGTGAACGGCGCGCGCCCTTAAAGATTTTAATGGTGGGCATATCTGGGCTCGAACCAGAGACCTCGCCGATGTGAACGGCGCGCTCTAACCAACTGAGCTATATGCCCATATCAAAAAAAATTGTTAATCAAAAAGTTTATGTGCTAAAATTAGCGAATTTGCTCTAATAATAGCATAATTTTTTGATTGACGCAAGTCTGAATTTAGTATATTATACAAAAGAAAGAGGGCCCCAACGGGGCGCTTAAATTTTATAAAAAGAAAAAAATGAAAGACAACATTAATTTAGTGCCGTCACAATATAATCACAACGACCAAGAAAAGAAAAATCATGGGTTTTTTTATAAATTATTAAAAAAGGCCGCTCTTTTTTTGGTGGGTGTTTTTATTTTTACTTGGATTTTGTCGTCTAGTGCCGCTTTTTCGGGGAGCTCCTTTGGGCAGGCTATCGGGAGGTTACCAGTAATAAGCCAATTTAGGATGCTTTTGGGAGACGGTGAACAGTTGAGCGGCGCCGAAGATGATAGAATCAATTTTTTGTTGATGGGTATAGGCGGGGCGGGTCACGATGGCGCCCTTTTGACTGACACCATTATGCTTGGAAGTATAAAATTATCCACTAAAGAAGCAGCACTAATTTCTATACCCAGAGATCTTTTGGTGAAAATACCCGGCAATGGCTACCAAAGAATAAATAATGCTAGCGCTTACGGTGACTTAAATAACTATGAGGGTGGCGGCTCGGCTTTGGCGGCTAAAACTGTCTCTGAAACCTTTGGCATACCAATACATTATTGGCTTAGAATAGATTTTCAGGGCTTTAAAAAGGTGATTGACGAGCTTGGCGGCGTAGATGTGGAAATCGAAAAAAATTTTACTGACAATCAATACCCAACCAATGACTATAAAATCCAAACCATAGCTTTTGAAAAAGGCTGGGAACACATGAATGGCGACCGAGCCTTACAATTTGCCAGATCAAGGCATGGTAATAATGGGGAGGGATCTGACTTTGCCAGAAGCAAAAGACAACAAAAAATACTGACTGCGGTAAAAAATAAACTGATGAGCTGGAAAGTTTTTTTGAATCCAAATAAATTATATAAAATATTGGACACAGTGAAAGACCATACTCAGACCAATCTGGAAACCAGGGAGATACCAGAAATAATAAATATTGCCAAAGATGTCGATTTTAAAAATATAAAAAATTATGTAATTGATGACTCACCAGGCGGACTCTTGAAGCCAGCCACGACTGAATCCGGCGCTTTTGTCCTAGTACCAAAATCTGGTGATTATTCTGATCTTCAATATTTTGGCCAAAATATTTTTACCATGAAACAGATAGCAGAAAAAAATATGAAAATAATAGTGGTAAATGGCACCAATTCTGATGGGCTGGCCACCTATGTGGCTGCCAGTATGGAGTCTCTTGGATTTAGGGTGGAGAGAATTGCCAACTCGCAAAACCAAAATTTTGAGAAGACGGTTATCTACGATTTATCGCAAGGGGCAAACAATGAGGTGTTAAAATTTTTGAAAGAAAAACTCAACGCGCACACTGATAATACTCTGCCAGAATTTTTGACTCCAATTTTGTACAAAAAAAATGACCAAGGGCAAGATGAGCCGGTTAATGCTGATTTTATGATAGTGGCCGGCTATGATCGGGCCGTGGAAATACAAGCAATAAATGAGTGGCGCAGTAAGCAGGAAGATTTGAACAAAAAATCAACCAGCACCACGAACTCTCTGGAATAAAATAATCACAAAAAATATGTTGGGAAGCGTAGTTATAATTGGCCGAGCCAATGTTGGCAAATCAACCCTTTTTAACCGGCTCTCGGAAAGTAAAAAAGCAATGGTTTCCAGAATACCAGGGACAACCAGGGATTTGAAATATGCCGAAGTGCGTTGGCAGGGTAAGGTTTTTGAGCTAGTAGATACTGGCGGATTTTTGGCAGAAGAAAAAAAGGAAATAAAATCTCTATCAAAAAAACAAGAAAAGAAAATTAAAATGGCTGCCAAAGACAATGTTGACAAACAGGTAGAGCTACGTGCTAGAGCCGCACTGGAAAAAAGTGATTTAGTTTTGATGGTGGTTGATGCTATTGAAGGTCTGAACCCCCAAGATAAAAAAATAGCTGATTTTGTCAGAAAAAGTGGCAAACAAAAAATATTGGTGGTCAATAAGTGTGAAAACAATGAGAGACGAGCACAGGCTGGTGAATTTTATAAGCTGGGGCTTGGCGAACCGGCGCTCCTATCAGCAGCCAGTGGCGGCGGAACTGGCGACTTGGTTGATTTGATTATAAAAAAATTTAAAGGCATAAAAAAGACAAAAGAAAAAAAAGCCAAAAGACCAAGGATCAAGGTAGCCATCGTGGGTAAACCCAACGTAGGCAAATCATCACTTCTAAACACCCTAGCCAAAGAGGAGTTCGCTATCGTCTCTCCGACCCCCCACACCACCAGAGAACCAAATGATATTCTGATAGATTATCAAGAAAACGACATCTTGATCATCGACACGGCGGGTATCAGGCGTAAGGCTAAAATAGAAAAAGATAGTTTGGAATATCTAGGGGTAAGGATGTCTGCCAGCGCCTTATATAGAGCTGATGTGGTACTAATGGTGGTCGATATCAGCCAAGAAATAGCACACCAAGACCAACAGTTGGCAAAGATGGTCGCCGAAAAGGGGTCTGGAGTGATTATTATTATAAATAAATATGATTTGGCAAGGGGTGGAGAAAAAGACAAAACTGCTGAAGATTATTTGAATTATATAAAACACTATTTCCCTCATTTGGCTTTTGCCCCAAGGATTTTGGTGAGCGCTAAAACTGGCTGGAATACGGAAAAAATATTAAAATTAGTCTTGGAGGTAGCGGCGGCACAAAAAACAAAGGTGTCGGATAATGCGCTCAGTAAATTTTTGAAGCAGATAATAAAAAAACAGCCTCCAGTCAGAAAAAGGATAAATGTCCGCGGCCGGGTCGCGGTCCGCAGAGCTTTTATCACCAAACTCCAGCAGATAGATACTGCACCGCCGGTATTTAGTTGTGAGATAGATACCGATGATGAGCTGCCGGAAAGCTATAAACAATATATAATTAATAGTCTCCGGGAAAAATTCGGTTTTTTGGGATCACCCATAAAACTAGTAATCAGACACAAAAAATCTTAAGTTATGTTTTTAATTGTAGGGCTCGGCAATCCAGGCAAAGAATACCAAAATACTAGGCACAATGCCGGCTTTGCGGCGATTGATTTTTTGGTTGAACATGAAAAGCTCGGGGAATTAAAAAAACAGAAAAAACTTAAAGCAGAGGTATCGGAGAGCAAGATAGATAACCAAAAAATAATTTTAGCCAAGCCGCAAACTTTTATGAATAATTCTGGTGAGGCAGCCACGATAATGAAAAAATTCTGGCAGGTCGATAATAAAAATATCATAATTGTCTATGACGAACTGGATCTGCCAGTAGGCAAAATAAGGGTGCGCGATGAAGGATCCTCGGCCGGACACAATGGTATCAAATCAATTATAGAAAAGCTGGGCACGGATAAATTTTGGCGGGTGCGCATTGGTATAAAAAATGAATTAAAAGAAAAAATGGAAGCGGCTGATTTTGTCCTATCAAAATTTTCTAGGGAAGAGAAAAAAATGCTGGTAAAAGAAATATTACCAAAAGTCACTGAAGAGATTAAAAAAATCATAACCTAACCGGCTTTTTGATAAATAATTTTATCTTTTGATTTTTATATTTTGATTTTTTAACGTGTCTTTACTCTCACAATCGATATACCAACAAAAACAAAAAAAAGACCATAAAAAATGGTATGTTTTGCCGTATGAGGATGTTCTGCTACAGCTAAAAACCGACAAAAATGGTCTTGATGAAAAAGAGGTATTGGCCCGGAAAGAAAAATACGGGGACAACCGCCTACCAATAAAAGAAAAAGAAACCAAACTAAACCTGCTCCTAAAGCAATTTAAAGGGTCTTTGGTTTATGTGCTTCTGGGTGCGAGTGCTATTAGTTTTTTTTGGGGTGATCACACAAATGCTTGGGTTATTCTTTTGGCAATATTAATAAATGTAATAATGGGCTTTTATCAGGAAAATAAAGCCAAAAAATCACTGCTCGCCCTAAAAAAAATAGCCGTTAATTATTGTAAGGTTTTGAGAGATAAGAGAGAGCGCCAAATAATGGCTGAGGAGCTGGTGCCCGGTGATGTTGTTTTCTTGACCGCTGGTGATAGGGTGCCGGCGGATATGCGCTTGATAAAGGTAAACAATCTGAGAATAGGTGAATCCCCTCTGACTGGCGAATCAATAGAGATTGAAAAAACACACAAGCCGCTGGCCGGTGATTTGGTTTTGGGTGACCAAATAAATATGGCTTTTATGGGCACGCAAGTAGTCCAGGGCAATGGCATTGGCGTGGTTGTGGCCATCGGTCAAGAAACCCAAATCGGCAAAATAGCCTCTCTGGTTTCGGAAACAATAGATGTGGAGACGCCGCTACAAAAAAAATTATCCTCTTTTGCTAAAAAACTGAGTTGGGCGGCAATTATTATTTGTCTTTTTGTTTTTTTGGTCGGAGTGGTATTGGGCTATGATGCCGAACAGATATTTTTGACTTCCGTAGCAATATCGGTGGCGATTATCCCAGAGGGATTACTGGTGGTAATGACTGTTCTCTTGGCTTTTAGCATTCAGCGAATATTGAAAGACAAGGCTCTGGTAAAACAACTGCTGGCGGCAGAGACACTGGGCTCGACTACGGTAATTTGTACTGACAAAACAGGGACGGTTACTGATGGAGAGATGCGCGTGGTGGAAATAAATACTCTAGATTATAGTTTTGATCTTTTCGCCGGCGAGCCAGAGGATAAAATAAAAGGTGGGGATGAACTTTTGGCCTTGTTGAAAATAATGGTGCTTTGTAATAATGCCTATATAGAAAACCCAGAGGTGGAGCTGGAACATAGAATTGTCCGTGGTTCTCCGACAGAAAAAGCCCTTCTGATGGCAGCGGCCAATTTGGGACTAGAGAAAAGTCGCCTAGACAAAGAAGAGCCGAGACTAGAAGAGCTGCCTTTTGATAGCGCCTGGAAATATATGATGACCCTGAACCGGGGTAAAGAAGAAAATTATACTTATTTAAAGGGCGCCCCTGAGTCAGTGCTGGGATTCTCAAAATATATTTATTCTTCAAAGGAACAAAATAAATTGATAAGCGATACCGAGAGAGATTTTTTGATCAAGAAACACCAAGAAATGAGCAAAAAGGGTCTTCGGGTGCTTGCTTGTGGTTATAAAAAAGTTGGCGGATCAATCAAATCCCTAAAGACAATAGAAAAAAATGATTTTATTTTTGTGGGTTTTGTTGGCTTGAAAGACCCTCTTCGACCGGAAGTAAAACAAGCAATAGAGGAAACAAAAAAAGCCGGGATAAAAACCGTGATTATCACCGGCGATCACGAGCTGACAGCCAGAACAATAGCCAGGGAACTCGGATTGCCATCAGAAGCAAAGAATATCATGAGCGGTGAACGTCTGGCCAAATTAAAAGAGAGTGAACTAAAAGAAATTGTACCAGAGATATCCATCTATGCTAGGGTGGCGCCGGAAGACAAATTAAAAATTGTCAGAGCCTGGCAAGACCGGGGCGAGGTGGTAGCAATGACCGGAGACGGCATCAATGATGCTCCGGCCCTAAAGAAAGCCGATATTGGCGTGGCGGTAAATTCCGGCACGGACGTCTCCAAAGAAACAGCCGACATCGTGCTTTTAGATAATAATTTTTTGACAATTGTTAAAGCAGTAAAAGAAGGACGAGTTATTTTTGATAATATTAAAAAAGTGATTTTATATTTTCTTTCTGATGGACTAGCCGAGGTGATAGCCGTTGGTGTCGGCATGCTTTTGGGCTGGCCGCTACCGCTTTTGGCTTCTCAAATTATCTGGATCAACCTGATTAATGATACTTTTCCCGGTATCGCTATGGCCAAAGAACCACCAGACGATCATATAATGAGCCAGCCACCAAAAAAGCCAGGAGACTCACTGATGCCTAGAAAAACTGCGATTTTGGCATTGATGATCAGTATAATGGCGGCTCTTGGGGCCTTATTTCTTTTTAATTTTTTCTATCGCCAGACTGGCGATATCGCCTTGGCCAGAACCGTGGCTTTCACTTTTTTGGCGATAAAAACCTTATTATATATTTTTAGCGCTAGAAATCTTTATACGCCAATATGGAAAACCAATCTATTTAATAATAAATATTTGATTTTAGCGCTGATAGCTGGCCTGACCATGCAGACGTTTGTTGTTTATAATAATTTTGCAAATAATATTTTTCAGACCACCCATATTGGTTTATTAGAGTGGCTGGTAGTCATCTTGGCTTGCGTTCTTTTGGTAGGAATGATAGAGTTGATAAAAATATTTTATTATAAAAAAGAAGAGGCAAAATGAAAAACAGAAATCTAATAATAATCGTATTTGGCACAGCCCTAGCATTGACTCTGGGCTTGTTTTTTCTCAGCCTTTGGTTGTTGGCCGACAGCAAATTTGTTCCGGCAGAAAAAACAATCATCAATACTCGGCCGCCAGCGATAATAAACAAGCTCGAGCCAGAGGGTGAACAAGTAAAAATAATAGTTGTGGGCGATATAATGCTCTCGCGTACGGTAGAACAAAAAATGATTGGGTATAAAGATTTTAATTATCCTTTTTTGAAAACAGCCAATTATCTAGAAAGGGCGGACTTGGCTTTTGGCAATCTAGAGACAGCTATCACGCCCGGGCGAATAATCCAGGCTGGTGAAATGGCTTTTCGTGCCGATCCCAAGGTGGCCGGAGTCTTGGCAAATAATAATTTTGGAATAGTCTCTTTGGCAAATAACCATTCGCCAAATTTTGCCCAAACTGGGCTCGAAGATACTTTTAAATATCTGGATGAAGAGGGAATAAAATATATCGGGGCTGGAAAAAACAAAGAAATGGCACTTGCCCCCCAATATACAGAAATAAAAGGAATAAAAATAGCTTGGCTGGCTAGAACCGAACAGCTGATGGTGCCAGACAATTACGAGGCTGGGGCAAGCCGGGCTGGAACGGCATTTTGGGATAAGGAAGAAATAAAAAAAGCAATAAAAGATGCCAAAAAACAAGCGGATTTGGTTTTTGTATCTATACATGCCGGTCAGGAGTATACAAATAAACCGACCGAGAAACAAAAACAATTTGCTAGAGCGGCGATAGAGGCTGGGGCAGAGATAATAATAGGCCACCATCCTCATGTGGTCCAATCAGCCGAAAAATATCAAAACAAATATATTTTTTATAGCTTGGGTAATTTTATTTTTGACCAGATGTGGTCAAGAGAAACCAGAGAGGGACTGATGCTGGGGCTAATGGTTGAAAAAGATGGGATAAAAAAAATAGAAGCTCTACCAATTTTGATAGAAGACTATAGCCAGCCAAGGGTTTTGGCTGGCGAACAAGGGGAGAGGATAATAAAAAGATTGGAGTTGGAATATACCAAAAATCAGGATGATTATAAGATAAAATAACAAAATTATGAAAGAAAAAATCTTATTCCATACCTGTTGTTCGCCGTGTGCCTGCCAGCCGATCGAGGAATTATTGGGGGGTGGTTTCGAGGTAACAATTTTTTATTACAACCCCAACATCCATCCGGAGCCAGAATACAAAGCTAGGTTCCAAGAGTTAAAAAAATATTTGCAAGAACTGCCAGTAATAAAAATTATTGGGGGCGAATATGAAATCGAACAGTGGTTCAAAAAAATAAAGGGGTTCGAAAGAGAGCCAGAACGAGGCAAGAGGTGTGATTTGTGTTATGAGCTGCGTCTAAAAAAAACTGCCGCAGAGGCAAAAAAAATGGGCTATGAATATTTTGGTTCTAGCCTATCAATAAGCCCCCATAAAAAAGCAGAAAAAATAAGCGAACTAGGCAATAAAATAGCCAAGGAATACGGGTTGAAATTTTTGGATAGGGACTGGAAAAAAATGGGTGGCTTTCAAAAAGCTTGCGAGCTTTCCAGGGAACACAATTTCTACCGCCAAAATTATTGCGGCTGTGTGTTTTCTAGAAGAAAGCACCAGTAACTCATAACTAGTGGTTGGTAAATAGTAAGATATTTTTATTCTTCATTGCTAGTCACGAGCTACTAATTACTGATTACCAATAATGCCTTGCGATTTCCCCGACTGTTGCTATAATATAATCATATTAATTCTCTTAACCTAAGCTACTATGACTCGTGAAAAATGGTTAGAAATATTAGAAAAAATAAAAAAACAGTTTGGGGTGGAGAGCGAATATAAGGAGCCCATAGGGGAAAACATCCCGGGCGAAAAATGGGTGGTGGAATTCAGGGCGTCAGCAATGGGCAAAATAAAAATGGAGTGGGTAGAAAAAGCCAGGCTCAAAGATGTTAAAACAATTTATTCCAATCGTATCGGCTCTAACACTAAAATAGAGAATGTCTATGATGAGGAAGAAAAAACAAACTATCTAAATGTTTTTAAGTGGAACGATAGAGACAATGACTGGGAAAAAATAAGTACTGAACTAATAAATTTATAAAAATTAATAAAAATAATATGTCAAAATCACAACTCTTTGTAAAATACCATTGGAACCAAATCATTGTGGTTTTTGTCTTGGCGGTAGCGGCCGTAACCCTAAATGTTGCCAATGATGAGGGCTGGTTGAAAAAGAAAACCGGGGGCGCCGTACTCGGGGAAACAGCGAGTAGTGGAGAACAAAAAAACGAAAAAGAAAATAATCAGGCGGTTATGGCTTATCAGGTCGCACTTAAAAAAGAACTGGGAGAATATTTGAGCCAAAGAGCTGGTCTGGAAAACGATCCAGAAAAATGGCTGCAATTGATAAATGATAGCCAGACAAAAATTTTGGGCCTCGGGGTGCCGAATGAATACAAAGACCTCCATCTAAAAGTAGTGACCAATCTGGATCTAGAAGAGGCCGGGGTAAGGGAAAATGATGGGGATAAAAAAGAATCAGCCAATGATGTCTGGGGTAAGATACTAAAACAATTCTTTTGGCTAAATAATTAATCATCTCTTGTGCCAATCTTTCTTGCTTATTTATACGGAATAATTACTTTTTTGGGGCTACAGGCGGGCATACTCAAACCCTCTCTTTTTTGGGTTTCATTATCTTTTGTCTTGTTACTAAATATATTGTTTGTTTGGCTTTCCAACCGATCAAAGCTGGATAAAAATTTTTTTAATTTTCTTATTTCTCCTTTTATTTTTTTGTTGTCCGGTTTTATTTTTTTGGGCTTCGCTGATAATAATATTATAAGACAGGCAGCGGTGATCTTTCTTTCGGTGGGAAGCGCCGCTTTTATAAAACAGCTGATTCTTTTAAACTTTCATAAATATCAATACAAAAACCACTCGCTTTCGACGGTTTCCAGAGTTTTGAATACCACGACTATTTTTTTCTGGTTTGGCGGAGTTTTTGATCTATATATATTTTTAAAAATTCCTTTTTGGATAATCTTCCCTATCACAATAGCAGTAGCCTATCTTTTGACTTACCAGTTTTTCATAATCAATAAAATAAAAATTATTGGCAGCCAATGGTTTATCCCGGTGATCGCCCTCTTGATAACAGAATTATTCTTGGTGGTCTTTTGGTTGCCACTCTTGTCGGCGGTAAAAGGACTTCTAGTGACCAGTTTTTATTACTTTTTTACGGGCATTGCTCAGCACTTTTTTCTGGCAACTTTGACAAAAAAAACCTACTGGCGCTATGGAACCATGGTTTTATTTATTTGCATTCTGACTCTTTTAACAGCGCGCTGGAATTAAATTAAAAATATATTTATGCTCAACAATTTTACGCACAAAAAAATAGGGAAAGAAAAATCTGGTGAGTTGCCAAAAAATGGCGCAGAAAAATTGCCAGAAATTTATAAAGCGGAAGCTGAGGAACAACTAGAAAAACCGCGCGGCGGCTATGGTATGATAGTTTTGGCTTGTTTTTTGGCGACAGCCTTTAGCTTGGCCGCAATTTTTGTTTATGATGGTTTTTTTAGAGAGCCGGTGGGTGGAGGCGTGGCCGGACAAAGAGTAATTGTTGATAAGCAGGAAAATATTACCGTGACTTTTGAAGAGAGGCTGGGATATTTAAACGAACAAGCATCACAGGTGGTGGTCAGTTTTTACAAAAAACCGACCGAGACTAGTGGTTATTTTTTTGAAACAGCCGAATCTTTTGGCGGTGGGGTTGTAATAACCAATGACGGCTGGGTGGCTACCTCAAAGGGGCTTTTGGCAAAAATCGGCAAGGAAAAATATATTATTTTGACCAATAACCAAAAAGTTTTTGAGGTGGAATCTGTGGTCCTTGATCCGGGCAGTGATCTGGCTTTTGTAAAAATCGACGGGAGGGATCTGCCGGTGGCCAAATTTGGAGAAACCAAAAATGTTGTGTCCGGCCAAGAGCTGTATGGCATAATAAAAGATTTCCCAAAATCAAGAATGGCTAGCCTGCATGTCGCTGAAGTCGATCTAAAAAACGAAAATGAGATAATAGAGTCTACGGAAAAAATGAACCTAGTTGTCTTTTGTCAAGAAGGGTATGACATGAGCTTGCTCGGAGCGCCATTGATAAATATTTCTGGGGAAGTGATAGCAATAGTCAACAACCAAAGTGAGGCGGTGCCAATGGCTTATACAAAGACAATCCTCGATGGGCTTTTGAAAAAAAATAAAATAACCAGAACGAGTCTCGGGGTAAATTATATCAATCTCGCCAAGCATCCAAAAATTGATTCGAAAACCGGCGAGCTGGTCAGCCGCGGAGCGCTCTTGTCTGGTTATAAAAATGTGACGGCAGTAGTAAAAAATAGCCAAGCAGAAAAGGCCGGTCTAAAATCAGGAGATATTATTATCAGCGTGGAAGAAAATACCTTGGGAGAAAAAGAATCTTTGGGTGAAATAATACAAAATTATTTGCCCGGGCAAAAGATAAAAATGACGATTGTCCGCGAGGACAAGGAAAAAGGGATAGAGGTGACACTAGGAAAAACGGAATAAGTCGCTTGTCATCCTCGGGCGAGCGGAGTGAGACCCGGGGATCCATAACCTTATTATTCTAAATTATTTTAATAAATTCTTTTCTTTTTGTTTCTGGATTGCCCGGTCAAGCCGGGCAATGACGGGAGTGGATGTTTTTTATCTGGATTCCCGCCGGAGTTTACCCCGATGGCTATCGGGGCGGGAATGACAGAAAAATCTTGTATTCTAATTTTAAATTCTCCGTTTCGGGGAGTTTTTTTGTTTGCCAAAAACTGCCAATTTTAGCCATCTCTTGACAAATATATAATAATATGGTAAGGTAATAAGAATTTAAATGAACAAAAATCCTTTAATTTGTGCTAAAATAATATTCCCGAATCGGCTGTTTTTGCCTTTAAAAATCATGCCTGCCCGCCTCTGGTGTAAATTATTTTCCAATTATACATAATACTTAATACTAAATACTTGATACTTGCCATACTTGCCCCATTTTTGTTCCTCCGCTTCTGTCCCCTATTTTGGAGATATTGGTGGGAGAATAAACAACGGAATGTAGTTTGAAAACCGAATATCAAAGAAAGGAGAAATTTTTAGTTGTTTTAGTTGTTCGAGTAAACAATAATTCAATCAAATAACGTTTCAAATTTTGCATGGAGGTTTCAAAATGAAACGCACATTTTTGTTTCTCATCGTCTTCTTCGCGCTGATGGCCATCTCGGCTGTCGCGCAGGAGGCGGAAGCGGTGGTAGCCGAAACCGATACATTTTTTTTCAGGTATAGTGAAAAATACAACCTGGAAAGTGGCGGTGGGCTCACCCCCGATGGTGGATGGGGGGTTTTCGATCAATTAATCGCCGAGTCTGGCGATTACGATCTAGTCTTCGTGGGCCAAGCAGATCTAAAGACGGAGGCCTACGACAATCTGGCCAAGCCAACTGATCTACGACTCGACCCCAAGGGCCTGTTGCTCCAGAATATGGGGCAGGAGTTCATTGCACGGCAACGTGCAATGGTTGCTCGGGATCGTGTTGGCCGTGGGCAGGTCCTCGGTAGGGTTGTCGATTCGCCAGACGACCGTGGGCTCAAAGTTTTTCGAACTCCACGTGAATTGTCTGGAAGAATGGCAGAGCTTGCTGAAGCTGCATCTGATTCCTCTGCAAAAGAGGAGGCCCTGCCTGATACGACCCAAAAGGTCGCAGAGGCCGACAGCACTGAGGCCGAGGATACTAAAACCGGCACCGGCGACGGTGGTTTCATCGGGATGGTGGCGAATCGGATATCTTTGTCAGCCGGTCATCAATTTTCTCGCTATGGCTTCAACGGCCCTGTGGGGAAAATTTCTATCGCCCTCTTTGGCGACCCTGAGGTAAAAGGCTTTTCCTTTTCTGTATGGGGTCTTATGGGGCGGACCAGCCTGTTGAAAGACTACTCAGAAACCAAAAGATTTGGGCTGGAACTGCGATACCAAAAAACCCCAAACTTGGGGGTCTCTATAAATGGTGGCTACCATTTGTGGGGCGACTACTACAACGACCCCCAAATTGAAAAGAAGTATAACAAATACTCTCGGCAATTTGAGGGGTGGCAAACCGGCGCATCTCTTTATTTATGGTCCATAGAAGTTTCTTACTTCTGGTCCCAGGGAAGATTTGATGACCGGAAGGGGCCATTGATAAATTGCCCTTGGACTATAAACGACTACAAAACTGATGGGATTCTGATTACTCTGGACCCCATTAAAACATTGAATTTCATTTTCTAGCCCAAGGAGGGCACCATGAAAAGATTTTTCGCAATTTTTATGATCGTGGCTGCTGTTGTTTTTTTGATGGCGGCCTGCGCCAAAAATCCGGTCGAACCGGATGGATGCAAAGAGTGCCCCAAGACCACCCTGTCGATCACCTCGGTGCCGGATAGCGCCGATGTGATGATCGACGGTGGTAGCTACACAACTCCGACCGGACCTATTGAGGTTCGCCCTGGTAGTCACCAGGTGTTCCTCGTGAAAGAAGGCTACTGCGACACGCTGGTAACCCCGGCACCTGTGGCGATCAAGGAACGGGATATTCCCGTCCACGTGATCCTCACGAAAAAATCTGGGGAACCGCAGACCTACGTTGCCATCACAAGCTCGCCGACTGATGCCCTCGTGAGCTGCAATGGAGATTATATCGGCCGAACGCCGATCAATAATCGCCCGGCAGTCGAAGGACAAACCTATGCCCTTCAAGTCTCTAAAGAGGGTTTTGTGACCAGGGATACAACGGTCACAGCCGTCAAGGGAGAAAACCTCGTACATGTAGTACTCGACACTTTGCCGGGTCTGTCGGTTTCGGCTTCGGCCAATCCGGCAACGATCATCTCCGGACAGTCTTCGAATCTGACGGCAGTGGCCAATGGCGGACGCGCTCCTTACACTTACACGTGGAGCAATGGCGCCAGTGGATCATCGATCAAC
>JAAZOM010000028.1 GCA_012797775.1 Candidatus Kuenenbacteria bacterium
AGCCACCTTAATGGCTGGTACTTCGAGGACAAACAGGTCTATGATCTGACTTATTTGTCTATTGGTTAATTTGCTGTTTGGTATTAACTTGCTTGCCATGTTATCAGCATAAATGTTTATGCTGTTCTAGACAAGCTCCTAAAAAAATTTTCTACCTCAGTAAAGTTCTATGATGGTGATGCTGCAAGGAAAAAAGTTCAATCACATTTTGTAAAAATATTTTTTTATTTACTAATTACTGGTGTCATAATATGGGGGTTGTTTGTCTCAATTTACCATGTGCGTTGTCTTTTTTATAATTCTCCAGTTAAAGATGATTCAACCTTCTGGCGGGCCGTAAAGACTTGTGATCTTGATTAATAAAGATGTGTTTATAAATTTTGTTTTATAATATTTAATTTTTCAACGTGTCTAACACAATTTTGACTCACTACGCCAAGAAATTGGAATTGGCCAAGAAAGCGGATAAGTTTTTGGCGGAGATAATACAGGAATCAGGGTTCGCGCCGGAGAAAGAAATCTGGCGCGGTTTGATTTTGGGCGATAATAAAAAAGCTGGTAGTGTAATTTATATCGGGAAATACAAAGGTGGGCCGGCGATTTTAAAGATTCAACATTTGAAGCCGGTGGTTAATGAACCAGAGATCATTAGATTGTTTTATAAGAATAGCAAGAGCCAGAAAGTTTTTGTGCCACGAGTATTTTTTGAGGGGCCATGGGGCAAGAAAAGGGGATACGGATATTTTATAAGTGAATTAATTCTAGGTCGGAGAATTTTGGGAAGGCAAGAATTTTGCCGTTTTTATGAGGAGTATAAAACAAAGATAAAGATCAGGCCGGGCTGGTGGGCAATGAAAGCAGAAGAAAGAGATGTGGTGACTTTTAATTTGAAGAGATTGGAGAGTTGGCTGAAAATTGTACAAACTTCCAAAATGTTAAAACCGTCATTTTACCAGCCGAAGATTGAACTTTATAAAAAAATATTAAAAAAATATGGGTCGCACCAGCCCATGGAATTTATGCACGGGCACCTCTCGCCTCACGATATTATTAAAACTCCAAGTGGCAAGTATTATTTGATGTCCAATTTTTTGTGGAGTTATAGACCGCAGTGGTATGATCTCGCCTTTAATCTCTGGGTGCATATTAATGATTTGCCGGAAATAAGTTATAATGAATTGGATGACTATATCGAAAATTGGTTGGTGGCATATAAGAGTACGAAAATGGTGAGGAAGGATAAATATTTTGAAAGGTATTTTTGGTTAAATTTGTTGGAGCGGGCGCTGGGGTCGATTTTGGTGGATTTCGGGTCGGTCAAATATCCGGCAGAAAAGAGAAAGATGGTGAGGGTAAATTTTGAGAGGTGGAAATATATTTTCAATAAAGCAGGGGAGAAAGCTCAATTTTAAAATTTAGTAATTGAAAATTAATCATGTATAAACTATCAGTTTTGAAGAACGGAATAAAAGTGGTCACTCACAATATGCCCATGGCGCATGGAGTGACGACGAGTATTTTTTGGGGTGTTGGTTCGCGCTATGAAAATGATCGAGTGGCCGGGGTATCGCATTTTTTGGAGCACATGTTTTTCAAGGGTACAAAAAATCGGCCAAAACCGGAGGATATTGCCAGGAGCATTGAAAGCGTGGGCGGGTATCTGAACGCGGCCACGAGCCAGGAAAGCACGATTTATTATAATCGCATGCCAAGCGCACATAGCGAGAGGGCTTTGGAGGTCTTGGCGGATATGATGAATAATTCTCTTTTTGAAGCGGAAGCGATGGAGAGGGAAAGAGGAGTGATTTTGGAGGAGTTGAATATGTATTTGGATACGCCAATAAGGTATATCTCTGATTTGATGATGAATCTGACCTTTGAGGGCAATACTTTGGGGCGTGATATTATCGGGACAAGAGAAAGTTTGAAAAATATGCGGCGGCAGGATCTGATTGATTATATAAAGAAGCATTATCAGCCGCAGAGGATGGTGGTTTCTGTTGCCGGCAAGTTGGAACACAAAAAGGTGGTGGGGCAGGTGACAAAATATTTTGGTAAGGTAAAACCAGCGTCACGGCCAAAATACAGCAAGGTGGGCGCAGTCAAAAATGGGCCAAGGGTTTTGGTACACTATAAAAAAACTGATCAGGCTCATCTAGCGATGTCTTTTCGGGCTTTGCCATACAATCATAAAGATATTCCAGTTTTGACTTTGTTGGATACGATTCTCGGCAGTGGGATGAGCTCCAGATTGTTTTTGAATATCAGAGAGAAACTAGGGCTGTGCTATTACGTAAATTCGGGCACGGATCAATTTGAAGATACTGGTCTCTTTGCTGTAAACGCTGGGGTGAATATAGAAAAAACAGAATTGGCTATTAGGGCGATTTGGGAAGAGCTACAAAACATAGCCAAGATAAAGGTCTCAAAAAAAGAATTGGCTGAAGCCAAGGAGTGTTTGCGCGGCGGCACTAGTTTGGAAATTGATAATACTGATAATATGGCCATTTGGTATGGTACACAGGCGCTTTTTGGCAAAAATATAAAGACCCCGGAACAGAAAATAAAGGAATTGTTGCGGGTGAGTGAAAATGATATAATGAAATTGGCTAGAGGTCTCTTTCAAAGAGAGAGGATAAATTTGGCCTTGATCGGCCCGGTGGGCAAAAAAGAAAAATTTTTAAAATTTTTTAATTAGAAATATATGCCTATAAAAATTGGTTCTGCCGAAAAAGCGCTTTCCTATCGTTCGATCATGCGGGTGGTAGTGGTTTTTTTGGCGTTGTTTTTTATTTATCTGGTGCGCGATGTGTTGGCGCTTTTGTTTGTATCAGTGATATTTGCGGCGGCGATTGATCCGTGGGTTGATTGGTTCAAAAAGCGCAAAGTGCCCAGAGCCATTTCTATTTTATTTATTTATGTTTTGTTAATAGGGGTTTTTAGTTTGATAGTGGTAATGTTAGTGCCAGCTATGGCTGAGCAGATAGTGCAGATAGTCAATAATATTCCAGATTATTATGAAAAGATTTCCGTAGGCATCCATACTCTCAGGGAGAGAGCGGGGGATAGCGCCGCAGCAGTGAGTAGCGATTCCGTGGTTTCTACTTTACAGACTTTGAGTACGACTTTGGCTCAAGCGACCAAGAGTATTTTTGTGACAGTGACTAGTATTTTCGGTGGTATATTGTCGTTATTCGTGGTTTTGGTGATGACTTTTTATATTTCTGTGGAGGAAGACGGCTTGAAAAAATTTTTAAAATATCTGGTGCCAGGCAAGCAAAGACATTATGTGATGGATCTGGTGGATAGGATGCAGATGAAAGTCGGTTTGTGGCTCCGAGGGCAGTTGCTCTTGTGTTTTGTGGTTGGCATATTGGTTTATTTTGGTTTGTTGTTTTTGGGGGTGAAGTACGCTCTACTTTTGGCTTTGGTCGCTGGGATTCTAGAGATCATACCATACTTGGGGCCACTACTGTCAGGATTGATAGCCGTGCTCGTGGTCTCATCTGATTCTTGGACCAAAATAGTATTTGTAGCTGCTCTGTATCTGATTGTACAACAATTGGAAAATCAAGTGATAGTGCCTAAGATCATGCAGAGGATGGTGGGTCTAAATCCGATCGTAGTGATCATGGTGATCTTGATCGGAGTAAAGCTGGGCGGGGTAGTCGGTGGTCTTTTGGGCGTGCCAGTAGCCGCGGCGATCAGCGTTTATTTTGATGATATCTTGAAGGAGAGACACGAGAAAGAAGCGGCTAATTAATTTCTAAATAATAATTAATTTATTAAATTTATGGACAACCAAACACAACCGGGCCAAAATATTTTTACTACTTTAGGGTTAAATAATTTACCAGAAGAAAAGAAGGCCGAGTTATTAAATAAGATGACCGACTTGGTGGAGACAAGGGTAATGACCAGGATAGTCGATGAAATGAACGAAGATCAAAAAAAGGGTTTTGATAAGCTGGTGGAAAGCAATGCGAAGCCAGAGGAGATCAATCAGTTTCTACAGGATAATTTTCCTAATTTTTTGAATATATTTGAGGAAGAGACAAATCGGGTAAGGTCAGAGATGCTGAGTATGGGTGAGGCAAAATAATATTACTAATTAATTATTAATATTATGAAAGGGGAAAGTATTGTAGGATATTTTCACGATGATGATGTGGATGATTTTGATAAACCCAAAAGAGACCAGCAGGCATATGAAACGGAGATAAAAAGGGCAGATGGGGGTATCAAGAAAAAAAAGAAACCAATAAAGCAGGAGCAGTATATAGACTCTGAAACAGCGGAGATGATTAGGCAATTTCATCAGTCAGAGGAAGACTATCCAAGCTATCTCCCGCCGGATTCTAAAGTGGGAGCTGGGCAAAAAAGTGAGAGAAAGAAGAGAACTCCAAGGGCCGACAGCGAGGGTCCAACCACAGAAGCAGATAGCGTTACCGATGGAGGAGGATTGAGCTCAGAAGAAATAAGATATTTTCATAGTGAGACGAGTGACGCCGAATTTGCAGCTGCTAACAATGAATTAAATGAGAGAGAACAAAAGAGATTGGGACAAATAGAAGAATATTTAAGAGATTCATTGGCTAAAGAGGGCAGTGAACTGGGCGTGAGGGGGGAAAAATTTGTTGAAAAATTAAAAGAATGGTGGGATTGGATGGCAGACAAGAATCTTTATGATCAGTGGTTGAAAAATACAAGATTTGGTGAAAAATTGGAGAGTTGGGAGCCAGAGGGCCGGGTCGGTAAGTTGGTAAAAGGAGCGGCAAAAGGATTTTTTCGCAGTGGGCTGGGTTTGCGAACAGCGGTGACAACTGGTTTAGCCTTGGGCACAGCTTCTTTGATTTTTAACCCAGTAACTTTTGCTTCAGCCTTGATGGCCGGAGATAAAATTGCATTGGCAACACTTTTTGGTTCCAGGCGCGCATTTGCCGGGTTGGGTGCGGGTATAGCAACTTTTGTGGGAGCGGAAAAATGGTCGCAGACAAGAAGAGCCAAGAAGACAAAGAAAATAGAAGAGTCACTGTTAGAAAAACAAGGAGAGGAGCAAGAATTAATGATAAAAAAAGATGAGATTGAAAAAATGACAGATGAACAATTAGATGATTATCTGGCTGATTTGTCATACGGAGACAGAGAAAAAAATAGTCAATTAATTGATATTTTGATCCAAGAAAAAGCCAAGAGGTTCGCTTGGCTGACAGATAGAGAAAAAAGCGGTATATCAGAGGAACAAGCAGGGGAGATGCTGAAAAATTGGCTGGAAGGAGCGAAGGGTAAATTGGAGGAAAATTTTAAAAAAGCTGGCTGGTCGCGTGCTGGTAGGGTGGCCTTGGGGGTTGGAATGGTGGCTTTCGTGGCCAGTGGTGTTGGCGGAAGGATTATAAAGGGAGCATGGCAGGGAATATTTGGTAGCGATGATGAAGTTGCTAATGTGGTGGCAGAAGGACAAATAAGGGGGTCGTCAGGGGTAGAAGTGGGGGAAAAGATTCCGTCAGACAGTGTGGAAGTCGGGAAGACAGAGGTCGTGCAGCAGGTGCCTGAGACAAAAATTGGCGCTCAGAGGGCAGAAAATTATTTGGGCCAAAAGGTAGATGCTCTAGTCACCGATAATGATACGGGAGTTATTTCGGTTTTAAGAAGACAATTAGAAGCGCAGCCAGAGATGTTTGGCTATGAAGAAGGATCAGGAGTGAACGTTTCTGAGTGGGCTGAGAAGCAGGCCAATACTATTGCTTTTAATGAGGGTTATGAAAATGTTTTGGTGAGAGAGCCGGGCAAGGTGTCTTATATTTTAGAGACAGAAAAAGGGCCGGATGGTAAAATTGTTGATTATCATATAAAAGAAGTTGATTATGCGACAGGGAAAGAGATTGGCGCTAGTGGTACAGTAAACGAATATGAATATCAAGAGTCAGCTGGGAATCCTCAGGCGGAGCAGCTACCAGCCAAAGAGACAGCGGCTGGTAAAGGAGCAGACTTATCGTTAGGTCAAGAAAGTCCACCATATAGTGAATTTCTTAAGCGAGACCCGGATGATGAGAGTTTGGTGGAAAAGTTTGGTTTAGATGACGATGGAAACACCAGTGGTTTGGTAGAAGAAGCGGCCGGAGAAACACCCTCAACTTCAGCAGAACAAGATTTAAGTGGAAAAGTTGAAACTGAAGTTGGAGAGCCAGCTGGAGGATCGCAAGGGCCAGAGGGGGTGGTAGAGAATAATGGCCCCTCTGGATTAACCTTTGAGCAGTTGTCAGAAGCATTAGACGATGGTCAAAAAACACTAGCGGAGAAATTAAAAATGTTACTCGATTATAATGATCGGGGCCGCAAGTGGACAGAGTTGTTCTCTAAGAGCATGGCTGATTATGTGCAAGAGAATATAGCCGGTGCGAATCAGCTGGAAGCCAAGGTTTTTGCTCAGTGCGTGGCTGATAGTCCACAGGTAGTTTTGGGTGGTGGAATAACACCCGAAAGAATAGCTGATTGGTTTGACGTATTCAAAAAAGGCGCGGCTAGCGTTGAGCTCCCGGACGGTAGTAAGAATTATTGGCAACCAAGATATTTGCCAGTAGGCGAAGATGGTGTTAAACAGATCTGCAACATCAAACCGGTGAGTGGGACGGGTGGTGAATGGTTTAATTTGGATAAAAATGGCGATGGCCTGCCAGATATGAGAGTAAGGAGAGGGTCATTGCAAGATATGTTGAATCCTCCAAAATCAGCGGTGGCAGAGGCGGCGGCGGAACAGACAGGAGCAGGAGCGAGAGCCAGTACTCAGCCAGAGCCGACTGTTGAGCAAGGAGGCGATATTCATTTAAAAAATAATAAAATAGGGACGCTTGATAGGGAGACCGTTGTTGAGGATGGCGGGGGCGTAAGAACCACTACGACAACAGAAAGAATGAACGCTACGTTAACTGGAGAATTGGCGCAAAGGGCATCACGGGAAAGCCGTGGTCTTTTTGTCGATTTATGGCAAAAAAAGATAAAAGGGTCCGACGGATTTATCGAAAGAATAAAAGCTATTAAGGGTAGTGATCTGACGCCAGAAGAGCGGAGTAATTGGATTAGAAACTATGATGGTTATGTTAGAAGATTCGCTAATAAAAGTTATAAAGGAAACGAACAATTTATAAGCGATATGATTGGGAATGATATAAGGGCTTCTGTGGCAAAATGGCAGATTGAGAGTGGTGGCCAAAATTAGTCTTTTTGGTTGACAAAAAGCCAAAAATGCGCTAAGATGTTTTATATGAAAAGATTAACCAATAATTTGAATAATAACAATAATCGCCTGCGGGTTGGTTAGTTTTTCGTATTAGGAAACTTTCAAACCCGCTTTCAAGAAGGCGGGTTTTTTGATTCACTTTTTGGTTCTGGGGTAGTTTAATGGCCCCGCACCAGATTTCTGGGATAGTTCAGTGGTAGAACGCCGCGCTGTTAACGCGGATGTCGCAGGTCCGAATCCTGCTCCCAGAGATTTGATGCGGGGTAAATGCCACGCCTCGCTGTTAACGAGGATAGTGAAGGTTCAATTCCTTCCCCCAGAGCTGAAGGGTGAATTTTTATTTGTTAAAATAGGTTATTTGGGTTAAGATAAAGATATAAATGGATTTATTTTGGGCGTGGATGCGAAGCGTTCGTGGTTTTTTAAATGGGATCCTTCGCTCCGCTCAGGATAAAGTTTTTTATTATGAAAATAGCAGTGTTGGCGTCGGGAGGCGTGGATAGCTCGGTGGCTTTGAGGTTACTAAAAGATCAGGGCCACAAGCTAACGGCGTTTTATATAAAAATTTGGATGGAGGACAAATATTCTTTTCTCGGCAAGTGTCCGTGGGAGGAAGATTTGAGTTATTTAGAAAAAGTTTGCAAGCAGGCAAAAGTGCCTCTGGAAATAGTGCCTTTGCAAAAAGAATATTGGGCTAGGGTGGTAGCTGGGGCGATCAAAGAAGTAAAAGCGGGCCGGACGCCGAATCCAGATATTCTATGCAATCAGTTTATAAAATTTGGCGTGTTTTATGATTATATTGGCAAGGGGTTTGATAGGGTGGCGACAGGGCATTACGCGCAGGTCGAGGAACACCACCCTGGCCCTCGGCAAGCTCGGCCCACCCCTCCTCAGGGAGGAGGGGGAAGCAAGGTTTATTATTTAAAAAGATCACCAGACAAAATCAAAGATCAAACATATTTTTTGGCGCGGCTAAATCAGGAGCAGCTGGCGCGGGCGATTTTTCCAATCGGACAGTATGCCAAAGAAGAGGTGAGAAAATTGGCGCGTAAATATAAATTACCAAACAAAGACAGGAAGGATAGTCAGGGGATTTGTTTTTTGGGCAAGATTAAATACCGGGATTTTTTGGCGGCGCATTTGGGAAAAAAGCCGGGCGAGATTATTAATATAAAAACAGGAAAGAAAATGGGAGAACATGATGGTTTTTGGTATTA
>JAAZOM010000029.1 GCA_012797775.1 Candidatus Kuenenbacteria bacterium
GATAACAGGCTAGTCTTGCCCAAGCGTCCACAGCGACGGCAAGGTTCGGCACCTCGATGTCGGCTCATCGCATCCTGGGGGTGAACAAGCTCCCAAGGGTTTGGCTGTTCGCCAATTAAAGCGGTACGTGAGCTGGGTTCAAAACGTCGTAAGACAGTTTGGTCTCCTATCTACTGTGAGCGTTTAAATCTTGAGGGACCCCTTCTCTAGTACGAGAGGACCGAGAAGGACGAACCGCTGGTGTATGAGTTGTCCTGCCAAGGGCACAGCTCAGTAGCTAAGTTCGGGTTGGATAAGCGCTGAAAGCATATAAGCGCGAAGCCGTTCCCAAGATCAGGATTTGATAGCCACCTGGAAGACTACCAGGTTGATAGGTGGCCGGGTGTAAGCCCCGTAAGGGGTTCAGCCTAGGCCATACTAATTGGCTTTGCGGATTCCTAAAAGTTTGTATTGAATTTTTTCTTCAAAAATATTGAACAATTCACCAAGGGTGGCATTGTTCTGGTGCTTCAAGAGAAAGGGTCACACCTGATCCCATCTCGAACTCAGAAGTTAAGCCTTTCATCGCCGATGATAGTCCAATAGGGCGAAAGTAGGCCAGCGCCAGAACAGTGCCACTCTTTTTAGTTTGACCAAAATGGCTGGGCAGTTTAGAATAAAGGTAGTTATTAATTAAAGTAAAAAATATGGGAGAATACGGTGATGTGTCAAAAGAGCAAGAAGCTATTTGGCAGCAGATCTCTAATTTTATAAAGGTTGATAGACTGGAAGACGAGGGTTTGGCCAGCACATTGGAGACGACAGAGGGAATAGATTTGAGTAAGGTTCAGGTCGCGGTGGAGATGGTTGATGGCGTGCCAAAAATAAAAGTAATAGTAGAGGGTGGAACAAAGGAAGGGAAAATACATTTGCAAGAAAAGATTATTGACTTTATTATAGACAAATATCCTGGAGCAGAAATAGAACTTAATTAGAGAATGATGATATTTAAAAACTCGGCTGAAAGGCCGAGTTTTTTGGTGGACAATTTTTATTTTTCTTCAAACACCTGCGCTTCAAAGGTGTAAATGTCTGCCGAACCGTCGAGCCAGCAGTTGGCAGGGAGGCCGGCTTTGTCGGCACAGAGGTGGGCCATAAAAGTATTTAGATCCCAGCCGGTTTCGGTAGCGACTTGAGGGAGGAAAACACCGGAGCGGGAACCTTTTTTGACGATGACGCCGTGACGGCCGAGCTCTATTTCTGTTTTTGGGCCAGAGATTTTTTGTGGGGGTGTGAGAACAGAAACTTCAATGGTGATATCTTTTAGTTCATTTTTTTCTAGAGACAAAAAGCGTGGATCTTCAAAAGCGGCGGCTTCGGTCATTTCAATAATGGCGGCGCTCAATTCTTTAATTGGTTCGATGAGGCCGATACAGCCGCGGAGTTCCTCATTTTTTCTCAAAGTGACAAAGATGCCTCTTTTTTCAGAGAAGACCGGATATTGTTTGTAATCTTCATTTTTGTCTGTGGTAAGGTTGAAGGCCAGTTCTAGAGTATTACGAGCTAGAGAGAGAGCGGCTGCTTGCTCGTCAGGATTGAGATTATTATTATTCATATAGTTGGATTTATTATTTGTAAAAACAACAGCACCATAGCCAACAACGCGCGACTTGTCGCCGTAATCTGGGGTGTCGCCGGAATTGGAATAATGAAGCTTATTGCCAGTGAGATTGAGTTCGTTGGCAATTATCATACCAACCTTGATAGCGGATGAGCCGCAGGCACAGGTGTCGAGATTGGGCCGGCCTTCGGCGATAATAGCGGAGAAGGTTTGATCAAAATTATTAATATCTTTAGTTAAAATTGAGTCAATTATTTTGGTGTCAGAGTAAAGGGCGTTGGCGTAGCTCGGGTAATGAGACAGGTCAGAGCTAATGATTAATAAAACATTTTTGCCAGAAATGACTTTTTCTATAGAATCGGCGATGGAAGCGAGAGTTTCATTGTCGTCGCTATTAATTAAACCCAAGATTGATTGCCAGCCGGGGACTAGTGTTTTTTGTAAAAAAGGTAGCTGGACTTCCAGCGAGTGCTCGGGCTCGTGGATTTTATTATCGGCAGAAATGTTTTGGTTGGTGGCGATTAACTCTTCGGTTAATTTTTTATCAACAGACACTTCACCAAGAGGCGTAGACACAGCATCGCCATTGTAGAGGATCAAGCCATCAATAGGATAATTGTGGCTACCGCCAAGAACAATTACAGTGTCATAAGATATATCAGCGACGGTTTTAAAAGCATAAGCAGCGGTCTCACCAGAAAAGACATAGCCGGCATGGGGAACAATAAAAATTTGCGGCTTGCCAGTAATTGTGGTAGTGGCATTGGCAAGAAGTCTCTCGATCATGGAGGATAGTTCTTTTTTGTCAGTTGGGTAGAATTGACCGGCGACTGCTGGCTGGCGGATAATTTTTGGGGTAGTCATAGTATTTTGATTATTATTTAAAATAGAGGAGGTTGGTTTTTGTTTGGGAAAAACTATGATTAAAATAATAATTGTAAAGCTTAAAAATAGGGCAAAGAGAAAGAGTTTTTTCATAAGGGTATTTTAGCACTGATTGTAGGATTTGTTTATTTGACAAATGGTGCTACACTGGAGTTATGAAAATTATAGCCGACTTACATATTCATTCGAGGTTTTCGCGGGCATGTTCGCGGGATTTGGTATTGGATAAAATTGATGAGACTTGCCGGACAAAGGGTGTGAATGTGGTCGGGACTGGAGATTTTACACATCCAGAATGGTTTTCGGAAATGAGAGAAAAATTGGCGGAGAAGGAGAAGGGGCTTTATACCTTAAAATCACAAATCCAAAATCCAAATTTCCAATCAAATCCAAAATCCAAAACCCAAGAATTTAAACAGGCACGATTTATTTGTTCGGCGGAGATTGCCTGTATTTATTCCAAGGGCGGTAAAGTAAGAAGATTGCATGTCATGGTTTTGGCGCCGAGTTTAGAAGCGGTGGAGAAGATCAATTTGGCCTTAGGAAAAATCGGAAATTTAAAATCAGATGGGCGACCGATTTTGGGGCTGGATGTGGAAAAATTGGCAGAGATAGTTTTTGGGGTTGATGAGGGGTGTGTGGTTATACCAGCCCATATTTGGACGCCGTGGTTTGCGATGTTTGGTTCAAAGTCAGGCTTTGATAGTGTGGAGGAATGCTGGGGTCAGATGGCTGACCAGATTTTCGCGATAGAAACAGGCTTGTCCAGCGACCCAGAGATGAATTGGCGGGTAAAAAATTTGGACCGGATGAGTATTATTTCCAATTCTGATGCGCATTCCTTGCCCAATATTGGGAGAGAGGCCAATGTCTTTGAAGTGGAGGAAGATAAATTGAGTTTTAATGAGATAATGAGAATAATAAAAAGCAAGAATCCAAAAGAGTTTTTGTATACTGTTGAATTTTATCCAGAAGAAGGGATGTATCATTTTGATGGTCACCGAGCATGCAGGACAGGTATGACACCAAGTGAATCAAAAAGAAATAAAAATATTTGTCCTAAGTGTAAGAAAGAGTTAACGATCGGAGTCTTGAATAGAGTAGAAGAATTGGCCGAAGAAGAAAGGGGAGAGGGGCATGTGGATAAATCACGAGTACCTTTTGTAAAGTTGGTAGAACTAGACAAAATAATTGCTGAAGTGCTTGGTGTAAAATCTAGAAATTCAAAGCAGGTAAAACTAGAATATAATAGTTTGATAAAAAATTTTGGTAGTGAGTTTGATATTTTGCTTCAGGTTGATTTAAAAAAGATTGCGGAGAAAAATAATTTTGATATTGCCGAGGGGATAAGAAGAGTAAGAGTGGGCGAACTTTTTATCAAGCCGGGCTATGATGGGCAGTATGGAGAAATAAAAATTTTTGGTTCGGAGAAAGAAAGAAAAAGACAAATGAATTTATTTGAGTGAGGTTTTTTAAAAGCCAAAAATTCCCTAACATTAGGGAATTTTTGGTTTTCTAGAGAACCTCTAGAGGTATCTAAAATTAGACTATTTCCTCTTTTTGGTCTTTTTTGCCTTTTTCACTTTCTTAACTGTTTTTTTCACTTTCTTTTTAGCTGCCATTTTTATCACCCCCTTTCTGGTAAGATGCTTTCCTCATGTTGAGCGTTGAAAAATTCAGTAGAAAATTTTTCAACAAACGACGAGCACGGGAAAGAAAATTACTTTATAAAATTTATAGAAATATTTTTCGCAAATTTTTTTTAAAATATTTTTATAAATTTTTAAAGAAAAAAGTTATCCACAAGTGAACTGATATATTAATTATAAAATTATTTTAATAAAATGTAAATAGTGAAAATAAAGTTGGAGAAAATAAAATAGAAAATTATAGAAATAAAATTTTTAAAATAAAAAACATTAATTGTTGTGTTAATGTTTTTTAATAAGATAAAATAATTTTGGCTGACCGTGTGAGATACGAACTGTTTTAAAACCCTCCTGCTCGCAAAGCAGGCGCCCCGTCTGCCATCGCCTTGAACACTACCGGGCTCGAACCGTTTGAGAGTAATACCAGGCCCTCCGCCCTGCTTTCAAGAAATTGGACTGTGCGAGATTCGAACTCGCGACCTCCTGCTTGCAAAGCAGGCGCTCTAACCAACTGAGCTAACAGCCCAAAATATTTTAGTATGGTTGAGTAAAATTGCCACCCATGCGCCCAAAGATTGAGACTAAAAGAGATTCACCAATACCGCTGATAGCTAGTAAGGCGATTATAATAATAGTAATGCCGATTAGCTTCCACATGAGGCGCGTGCCCCCATAGGTTCCAAGATAGTGATCAGCCCACTCTGTGTGCCCAAAGTTGTCAACAATGCTATTGCTATATTTGACAATAAAAAATCCGGCGACGATGGCGAGGAAGCTAAAAAAATACTTCATACTTTTGTTTTTTTAAAATTATACTGGTGGACGATGTAGGGTTCGAACCTACGACCTCCTCGGTGTAAACGAGGCGCTCTAACCAACTGAGCTAATCGTCCTTGTTGGTACCGCTACGGGGGATCGGGTCCGGGGCAGCGGCAAATCCTGCGCCAGCTCTGATTTGCCGTCGTCTCGCTCGCCAATTTCGGCGGGCTCACTTCTGCCCTTCGATTCCCTGAGAATCAAAAATGTTTTGCCTTAAATCAGAATAATCAAAATTTAAAATATTCGGTGGTACCGCTACGGGGGATCGAACCCCGATTTTCAGGATGAAAACCTGATGTCCTAACCATTAGACGATAGCGGCGCAAAAAGGTAAAGGTAGATTGTATTTTTAAAAAATAACCCTTTTTTGGGGTGAATACAAAAATATGGTATCATTATCTGGACAATTTGGCAAGGTTGAGGTAATAATATCTTTGTTATTATAAAGGATAATAAATATGTTGATTTTGGGTATTGAAACATCTTGTGACGAAACAGCAGCAGCCGTTTTGGAAATAAAGAACGGCAGTTTTAGAATTTTGTCCAATTTGGTCTCTTCGTCGGTAGAATTACAGGCACGGTATGGCGGTATTGTGCCAGAAGTGGCGGCCAGAAAACAGGTAGAATTTGTAATGCCGGTTTTAGAGCAGGTTAAAAAACTAGGAATTCCAAAAAATATTGATTATATTGCAGTAACAAGTGGTCCGGGGTTGATTACTTCACTTCGAGTGGGGGTGGAGGCGGCTAGAACATTGAGTTATATTTGGAAAAAACCCTTAATGCAGGTTAATCATTTGGAAGGACACATTTATTCAGCTTTGCTGAATAAAATTCAAAATTCAAAATTCAAAGTCCCTGCCTCGCCGGCAGGCGGGCAAAATAAACCACAAATCCAAAATAAAAATTTTCAAAGGTTGCCAAAGCTGGTATTCCCAGCGTTGGCGTTGGTGGTGTCTGGCGGGCACACGCAGTTGGTTTTGATGAGGAATTATTTAGATTACAAAATTATTGGGGAGACTCTGGACGATGCGGTGGGAGAGGCTTTTGATAAAGTGGCAAAAATTTTGGATTTAGGTTATCCTGGCGGGCCGGTTATTGCAAAAATGGCCGAAGGGGGGGATAAAAGTAGTTTTGAATTGCCAAGGCCAATGATGAATAGCGGGGATTATAATTTTTCTTTTGCAGGATTAAAGACGGCGGTTTTATATAAAACTTTAAATCATAAAAATGTTAAATCATTAAAACAAAAAAGAGATTTGTGTGCTAGTTTTCAGGAGGCCTGTGTAGATGTTCTCATCAATAAAACAATCAGGGCGGCAAAAGAATATAAAGTAAAGACAATATTGGTGGGTGGTGGTGTGGCGGCGAATAAAGAATTAAGAGAAAGATTGGAGAGAGAGGCTGGCGAATTGAAGGGAGTAAAATTATTGATACCAGAAATAAAGTATACTGGTGATAATGCGGCGATGATCGCTTTGGTAGGGTATTTTAGGACAATAAGAGCATTAAAGCGCAAAAGTATTAAAAAGGTAGACTGGGGGAAGGCAAAAGTGGATCCGAATATGGAGCTATAAATAAGAAGAATAATACCGTCGGTTATGTAACCGACGGTATTATTTTTTATAAAAGTTATATTTTATCGCGGAGTTTGAGATCGTAGATGATCGATTCTATTTTCTTGAGATTGGTGCCGATGATTTCTAGTTTGGTCCGAGTGGAATTATTTCTAGTGATACTCAAAGGAATAATCAAATCATAGATTTTGGAGACATAGTCGTGAATGGCTTTAACCTGTTTTTCGTTTTGATGGGCTAGCCGGACGAGTTCACCGGTCAGATCGGAGAGACCGCCGAGATAAGTGTCGGGCGTGACCTTGAGCGAGGTGGCAGTGGGCAGGGGTTTATTTTTTATATAATTGTAAAGTAGGACAGCCTCGACGTATTCTTCAAAACCGACATTGATGGCGGGGATGGCATAAAGATATGGATGGCGACCTAACTTTTTTTGAAGGACATCAAAGATTTTGTGCATTTCCGGTAAGTTTTTGACCACGGCCTCGGAATTATTTTTAATCAGAAAACTGATAGTTGATTTGGATAAAATTCGTAGCTTGTCGGAGAGATTCATGCAAGCGCTGCGTTCGCGGTTGTGCTCTTCGTAGAGCCTGTAGGGGATCTGGGGAAGTTTGGGCATAAAATAAATTAAAAAATAAAAGCAAGGATCCTGGTGGGCATGCTGGGATTTGAACCCAGGACCCCCACTTTATAAGAGTGGTGCTCTAACCAACTGAGCTACATGCCCATATAAATTAACCTAAAATTCAAAGCCTAAAGCTCAAAAGCAAAATAATAAAAAATATTTATTATGGTGGGTCCGAGAGGAGTTGAACCTCTGACCTCTTGCGTGTCATGCAAGCGCTCTAACCAACTGAGCTACGAACCCAATTTATTTTATTGACAATTAAAACTAGAACTATGATTATTTAAATTATAGAGTATTATGGTTTTATTTTCAATGGATGGGCCGGATAAATTCCCTTAGTTGATTTATAACTGCTTGTTCCGCCAAAATCAGTCGGGTTTCTTTTAGTTGAAAACAGGCCCGATTTTTTGTACCAGTGCCCTGCCATGGACTGGCAAGATCAAGGGCGTTGTAGTTGGGTGAGGTATAGATCTCTCCATTTATATTGCCAGTATTTGTTTCAAATAAAAGAACGGTAATTTTGATATGCGGGGAACGAGAGAGGAGTTCGTTTACTACGCCCTCTAGATCTTCAATAGAGCCACCGGATTTTTGAAAGTCAGTTTGGCTGACAAGAGACCAGGCCAGATTATAGTGGGTGTCTTGTTTGAGACGAGCCAAGATGCGGCCCCAGAGATTGAGGGTGGTGATGCTTTTGTTTTTATTGAGATTATTGATAATGTAGCTTTGATCTGCCCCGAGCTTCATAAGGTAAGAGGCATTGTGCAAACACTCCGGGGTAATAGCAGGGGTGCGGAAGTTTTCTGTTTTTAAAATAATACCGGAGAGTAGATTGGTAGCAATTTCTGAATTTATGTTTTCTGGTTGAGTGCTGTTTAAAAGATTGAAAAGCAACTCTGAGCAAGAAGAGGTGTTTAGGCTGATGTGGTTTATCTGCCCAAACCTTTCATTGGCGGGGTGATTGTCAATATTGATAATAGTAGTTTGGAAAAAAAATTCTGGCTCTTTAGAATAAAGACGCCCAAGAGATTCAAGGTCTTGGCAGCCGGCGGTAATAATTAAGTCATATTTATAATTACTGGGTTCTATCGTAATAGATTCTTTTTTAATTTCACCAGACAGGGGGGTAATATAAATTTTTAATTGATTGTTTTTGAGGTTGTAATTAAAATCTTTGACGGGATTTTTTTCGACATCTAGAGTTATGATTAGTTTTTTTAGTGGTTCATTGATTGTTTTAATGTTTTCTGAACCAAAGAGAAAAGAAAATTTATTTTTTAATTTTTCACTCACGACAATATCTGCTGGCTTGTTTATTTTTTGGAGAAACAATTTGAGCGCCAAGATAGAGGCGATGCCGTCGCCCGTATCGTTTTCGTTAGTAGTGAGTAGAATATGGTGTGAATTTTTGATTAATTCAGAAATTTGTTGGTTGAGGGTGAGAGACATTGGAGGAGCAATAAATTAAAAAATATTAAGTTAATATATAGGAGCACCCGGGATGTGTCAAGGGCGTAAATTGGCAAAAGAGCCTCAAATAAGGAGAAAAGGCTTCTTTTTTATTTGACTTTGCTTATTTTTTAACGTAAGATTGAATAATATGAATGTGACAGAATTGGCGAGAAAATTAAAGATTACACCAAACAAGTTGAAGGAAATAATGCCGCAACTCGGTTTTGATATTGGGGCGAGGGCGATAAAGGTGGATCCCAAGATGGCGCAGGCAATAATAGAAAAAATGTCTGATCCAGCGGTGAGAGAGAAATATTTGAATGAGGGTGAGCCTATGACAAAGAGAGAGACAGCCCAAGAAGAAAAAAAACAAGAAGGGGAAGTCGGTATTATAAAAGTACCAGAGAAAATAGTGGTAAAAGAGCTAGCGAGAAGAATGAACATACCGGTGGCTAATCTAATTTTAGAATTGATGAAAAATGGAGTGATGGCACCACTGAATCAATATATTGATTTTGAGACAGCGTCTATCATCGCTGAAGATATGGGTTTTGGGGTAGAAAAATCAGAGGAGAGTGATCTGGAAATAGATAATGAAGCGGAACAGAGGAAACTTTTGGCGATAGATCAGGACAGTGCTAGCCCAAGGCCGCCGATAGTAGTGGTGATGGGCCATGTGGATCACGGTAAAACAAAATTGTTGGATGCTATTAGAAATACAAATATAATGGAAGGGGAGGCCGGTGGTATTACTCAACATATTGGAGCTTATCAGGTGGAAAGAGGGGGAAGACTCCTGACCTTTATTGACACTCCAGGACACGAGGCTTTTTCGGCAATGCGTTCAAGGGGGGCCAAGGTGGCTGATATTGCGATACTTCTAGTGGCGGCTGATGATGGGGTCCAGCCGCAAACAATAGAGGCCTTGGCGCACATTAGAAAAGCCGAGCTACCATTTATTGTAGCAATAAACAAAATAGATAAACCCGGAGCCAACATAGAAAAAGTGAAGGGCGATTTGGCAAATATTGGTCTTGCACCAGAAGACTGGGGCGGAAAAACTATTTGCGTAGAAATATCGGCCAAGGAAAATATAAATATTTCTTTACTTTTAGAAAATTTATTTTTGGTGGCTGATTTAAATAAAGAAAAGATTGTAGCCAATATTTCCGTGGCGGCCGCCGGGACGATTATTGAATCACACATAGATAAGGGTGAGGGTCCAGTAGCGACTGTCTTGATCCAAAACGGGACGCTGATGGGGGGTGATTTGGTAAAGATCGGTAATGTGGTTGGCAAGATCAGAATAATGAAAAATTGGAAGGGAGAGCAAATAGAAAAAGCGACACCCTCAATGCCAGTAAGGATTTTGGGCTTAAAGGCGATACCCAGAGTGGGCGATATTTTGCAAGTAGTAGAGAATCAAAAAGAGTTGAAAAAATTGTCAAAGATAAAAATTAGCGAGCCGCAGAGGGTGGTCAGTAATACTTTTAACAGTCGGGATAAAAACAATGAGGAAGAAAATGAAAAGCCCAAAGTAAATATTATTCTCAAGTCAGATGTGTTGGGTTCGGTGGAGGCGATAATAGAGTCTTTACTAAAAATAGAAAAAGGGGGAGTCTCGGTCGCCGTGATAAAACAGGGCCTTGGTAATATAACCGAAAAGGATATAGAGCAGGCGGCGGCTCTTGGCGCGGAGGTGCTTGGGTTTAATGTAAAAATTACACCGGAGGCTAAAAAGATGTCTACAGACAAAGGGGTTGAAGCGGTCGTGTCTGGGGTTATTTATGATCTACTTGATTTTGTAGAAAAAAAAGTAATTGACTTGGCCGGAGTAGAAATAATAGAAAAGGTGGTTGGTCGCTTGAAGGTAGTGGCAATATTTAGAACAGAAAAGAGAGAACAGATTATCGGAGGAAAAGTGGAGAGTGGACGGGCGGTTCCAGAGATACAAGCGAGGGTTTTCCGGAAAAATCAATTGGTAGGCGAAATTAAAATAAAAGAGGTTGAGGCCGGTCGGACGAAAGTAAAAGAGGTTTTGGAGGGAGAGGAATGCGGCATGAGAATAGAATCAAAGATAGAAATAGAAAAGAATGATGTTCTGGAATTATTTACAAGAGAAGAGAAAAAGAGATATGGACAGTCATAAGGGAGAAAGAATGAACAATTTGATAAAAGAGGGCCTGGGGGAGATACTGCAGAATGAGGTGGAAATTGGGGAGGGAATTTTTGTTAGTATAGGTTCGGCAGAGGTGACGCCGGATTTGTCGCTGGCCAAGATATGGATAAACGTTTGGCCTTTAGAAAAATCCAATGAGGTATTAGAAATTTTAAAAAAGAACAATTTTAGATTGCGCCAAGAGCTGGCTGGTAAGATGGATTTGCGTCGGGTGCCAAGATTGTTTTTTCAGATAGATACGGAAGAAATAGAAGATGAGAAGCAGAGAAGGGTGGTGGATGATATTCTGGATAAAATAAGAAAAGAAGAAGGTTGACAGCTCTTTATCTGGCTGGTAGACTGGGATGATATGTTTAAAATAAATGAGGATAATAAAATAATTAGCCAGGCCACAATTTTGGCAGAAAAGATAGAGGGGGCTACGAATATTTTGATTTTTACCCATAAGGATCCAGACACTGATGCGATTGGCTCCCTTATGGTGATGTCTCGTTTTTTGTCCAAGAGGGGGAAAAATCACCAGATTTTTTTATCAATGCCTTTATTAGAAAGGTTTTTTTATTTAAAAGAGAGTGTCAGGATAATCGATGATAAGACAGAAATAAAAAGAGAAAATTTTGATCTGATTATTGGATTGGATTGCTCAAATTTGGATTGGAGCGGCATTGAGGAAGTATTGGTCAGAAAGAAAGCAGAGGGTGTTTTTTTTGTAAATATAGATCATCATCCAAATAGTAATTTTGCTGATTTAAATATAGTAGACAAGGGAAAGGCATCAACTACTTTATTGCTTTATAATTTATTTGTTTTGTGGAAAGTAGAAATTGATGAAAGGACGGCAACTCAAATTTTAGCTGGCTTAATAGCTGATACGAATTGTTTCACCAATACGGCTACTGGACCAGAGGCTTATTTCGCGGCGGCAGAGCTGTTGCGTCTGGGTGCACGCTATACTTATGTGGTGTCACAATTTCAAAGAAATGATCAGAGTAATTGGTTTGCCACTTGGTCAAAGATATTATCAAGATTGACAAAAAATGATAAAATTAATTTGGCTTATTCGGTGGTGTTACCAGAGGACGTTGAGGGCGGGGGCTCTGGGATATTGGATGGCGCAACCAATTTTTTGAGTAATTTGTCGGGCATTAGGATGGCGATGATAATTAAGGAAAGCGCCAGTGGGGAAATAAAGGTAAGCATGAGGTCGCTTGATGGCAAGATAAATGTAGCAAAATTGGCTCACGTGTTTGGCGGAGGGGGGCACGAGAAGGCGGCTGGGTTTTCGCTTCGGGGTAGAATAGAAAGGGAAAATAGATATTGGCAGATAGTATAAAGTAATTTTAAATTTTAAAATACTCAAATTATGTTTTTGATACCAACAGTGATAGAAAAATCTCAAATGGGGGAAAGGGCTTATGATATCTATTCTCGTCTTTTGAAAGATAGGATAATTTTTTTGGGTGATATGATCAGCGATCCTTTGGCCAACACAGTCATCGCCCAGATGCTCCTTTTGGATTCGCAGAATAAGGAAAAAGACATAAAACTTTATATAAATTCCCCCGGGGGGTCGGTGACGGCAGGTTTGGCCATTTATGATACGATGCAATATATCAAATCTCCAGTGCAGACGATCTGTATTGGCACAGCCGCCAGCATGGCAGCAGTGCTTTTGGCGGCAGGTGAAAAGGGGAAGAGGCTGTCTTTGCCCAACGCCGAGATAATGTTGCACCAGGTGATGGGCGGGGCAGAGGGGCAGGCGAGCGACGTAAAGATAAGGGCGGAACACATTTTAAAGATAAAAGACAAATTAAACAAATTAATAGCCAAGCATACTGGGCAAGAGCTCAAAAAGATAGAAAGAGATACAGACAGGGATTATTTTATGAGTGCAGAAGAGGCTAAAGACTATGGAATTATAGATAAAATTATAAGCAACTGATGGTCTTGCCAGTAGGTAAAAAAAATAGTAAGATAAGAATAAATTAATATAATAAAAATATGTCGACACCCACACAGAAACATACCAAGTCAAGAAAAAATATAAGAAGAGGAGCAATTCGCCTGAAAAAGATATCTTTGGCCAATTGTCCAAAATGTAAAAAACCCGTAAAACCACATACTGCCTGTGCTTTTTGTGGTAGTTATAAAGGTAAGGTGGTAAAAAAGGTGAGAGTGCCAAAATCCTTGCGTAAGTCCAAAAAACAGGAGAAGTCCAAAAAGTAACTAGTAACTAGCCCGCCTCGACTCGCATCGATGCGAGGCAGGTAACTGGTAATTTAAAATATTAAAAATAAAAATATGTCCAACCGTCATTTGGCGAGAACTGTGGCAATGCAGATTTTATTTGAATGGGATTTTAATAATCGTTCACAAAAGCTGAATGAGGTTATTGATTATAACATGGCAGAGTTTGGAGTCGGGCTGGAGGAAGATCGGGAATTTGTAGAAAAATTGGTGCGTGGGGTGGTGAAGAATATGGCAGAGATAGACAAGCTCATCGTACAATATGCGCCCGAGTGGCCAATAGAAAAAATAACAATTATTGACAGGAGTGTTTTGCGTCTAGGTATTTATGAACTGACGTTTGGCAAAGAGGTGCCACCAAAGGTGGCCATAAATGAGTCAATAGAGGTGGCCAAAACATATGGTGGTGAATCTTCGGGGCGATTTGTAAATGGGGTTTTGGGATCTGTTTATCGCGATGTTCAGGGCGAGCAGGAGGGGATAATTACACCGGAGAGTTTTAAAAAACAAAATAATATAGTAACTAGTAACTAGGAATAGGTAATTTATTATAAATTAATAGGACCAGATAGAGGGCAGATAGACTACAAATTTACAAATTATTTATTTGTGAGTTTGCAGTTGATTTGCGGATGTTTGGCCTTTGAAAAAATAATATGGAAAAAAGTGAGCAGATGAAAGATTTGGAAAAAAGATTGGGAGTAGAATTTAAAGATAAAAATTTGTTGAAAGAAGCATTGGTGCACCGTTCATATATCAACGAACACCCCAGTTTTGCCGTAAATCATAATGAGAGATTGGAATTTTTGGGAGATGCGGTACTGGAGCTAATTGTGACGGAGTATTTGTTTAGAAATTATCCAAATCCGGAAGGAGAAATGACGAATTGGCGGGCAGCGCTTGTTAATGCCAAGATGCTCGCGGAAATCGGAGGATCTTTCGACCTGTATGCTTATCTTTATTTGTCGAGGGGGGAGTCAAAGGATAATAATATTAAGGCAAAAAATTATATTATTGCCAATGCAGTAGAGGCGGTGATTGGGGCGATTTATATCGATCAGGGGTTTGAGGCAGCTAGGGTTTTTATTACCAATAATATTTTAGCGCGTTTGAATTATGTTTTGGAACACAAGCTGTACATGGATGCCAAGTCACACTTTCAGGAGATAACACAGGAAAAAATGGGGATTACGCCGAGCTACAAGGTGGTAGAAGAAAGCGGACCGGACCATAATAAAAAATTTGTCATCGGAGTATATTTGGGAGAGGAATTGATCGCTCGTGGCGAGGGTACGAGCAAGCAGGAAGCACAGATGGCCGCGGCGGAAAACGCGCTGATACAGTGGGAGAATGAGGGAAAGATATAGATTAATTTTTAATTTTATAATTTTTAATTTTTAAACAATTTTCAATTTTATAATTTTTAAAATAAGAAAGAGTGCCATGAGGCGCTCTTTTTGGTTTATAAAAAATAAAAAACCTGCCAAGACAATTTCGTCTGGCAGGTTTGCTCTGTGGGGGTGCCCCGACACTTTTTTCTGCCGCGCTCGGCAGGTGCGATGCGGGATTATGCCACAAAGGCTTCACCAGGGTGTTACGCCGCGGAACCTTCCGTCATCAGGTTGAAGGTTTGGCCGCGAATTTTGGTGGTGAGCATAAGCTCCCTCCTTTTTACCAGTATCGGCCACATTGGACCAGGATCTTCCTCTGGTCACAGTTGACTGCTATTTCAGTTTAACCCCGGGTTGTTTTTTTGTCAAAACCTTGACTAATTTTGATAAAAGTGTTAGGGCAAAAATAGGTCTTTGTGACTTGCAAAAAACATAAAAAATTAAATAGGGGCCGTGCAAACCCCTAGGAGGAAACGCTTGCACAATAATTCACGTGGTACAGAGCAGTTCATTTCCAACTCTCGGGAGGGAGTATGAAACAGCTCTTGCTTTTCTGCGCGTTTGCGCTTCTGCTGGCGGTCCTGGTGGCCGCATCGCCCCCGGTGATCCTCGGTGCGATGACCAGCGAATCCAACTTCGGCGCCATCGGCTCGATCGGAAACCCCTGCGAACAGGACAAAAATCTGCAAGGCGGCGCCGACAACAAATTCCCGGCCGGCGAATTCGCTGGCGCCAATGTCGCCAAGTTGACCTATGCCTATATGACCACCTCAGCCGCCCTGAACGGCGCCGCGACCGCGAATAAGAACTTTTCGCCGCGGCTGGCCGTCACCACCGACCTCGTGGCATCATCGAAAAACGCCCAGGTCGCTTTGAACGAAATGATCGAATCGATTCAGACCTCCGGCACGGTAGAGTCCGCCGGTATGGTCGAAAATTACAGCAGAGAATTCGCCGAGAACGGCCGGATCAGTTCGAATGTGGGTGGCGCCGATAACAAATTCCAGCGCGCCGTCAGCACCAGCTCCACCCTGTCCGGGAAGAAGAGTGCCGTCGTGAACAAGACCGTGAACTGCGTCTACCGCGCCTAGCCGAATCTCGGCCAAGCCGGTAGTCTCCAAAAGAGACCCGTGAAGTCTCACGAGGGGTGATGCTTGTCATCGCCCCTCTTTTTTATTTTTGACTTTGGGCAAAATTTATGCTATACTGATATTAGATTAAGAACTATCAGGTGAGCAATGATAGTTTTTAATTTGGCAAAACAGAAGAGAAAACAAAAATTAACAACCAAGGAGCAGAAATATTTTTATAAGTTTTTGAAAAAATGATCGCAGGATCTGGGCGGTAGTAAAAAGTATAAAGGATATCGCCGCAAAAATATGAAGCCCAAACAATAATTAGATTGTTAGTTTTAGAACAGAAAGAGAGAGCGGCCCAGAGGAGCACTTTGACAAATCGGGAAAGTAAAAACAAAAATCAAAAATCCCTAAGAAGGGATTTTTTGTTTTTAGAATAAATAATTCAACTAAATTTTTTCTATGTCTAGACCATTTTCAACAAAGAACTGAGAATAATATCTTTCTGGACCATCTAGCTGCTCATTAAATTTAATAATAATTGAGTCATCTTGTCTTTCTACCATACCCTGAAATGCTTGGTCGCAATAATTTTGTGTTTCTATGTCACTTCTCTCCCCACCAAATCCAAACTCTCCAATATCTGGCAAACTAAATAAAAATTCTTTTGAGAATCCTTGCTTTATTTTTGTCCAGTCGTCAAATTTTATAGATACTTGTTCATTTGGTTTAAAAAATTTTTGACGCATGTCTTGCTCGGTTCGTTCAGCGGCTGTCATATTTTTATTAATTGATAATTATATAAATATTTTGGAGCGGGTAGGGGGAGTCGCACCCCCATCTTGTCCTTGGCAAGGACACATAATAGCTGCTATACGATACCCGCATATTTTTAGCTTATTGGTATATTAGCAAAAGTTTTTTGGGCTGTCAAAGTATTTCTATGATTTTTTGGCGAGAGGTTTCACCTTTAATTATGGCCAGCCGTGATTTGGGGATTTTGAGGCGAGTAGATAAAAGCTTGATGACTGCTTCGTTGGCTTTGCCTTTGTCTGGAGCGGCAGTGGTGTGAACCACAAAATGAGCGTCGTCGATTTGGGTGGCTTGGTTGAGTTTGGATTTGGGGGTTACTTTTACGTTTATAAGCATATAAATATTTTTAAGCTACTACAAATTTACAAATATTATACAAATATACAAATAGATTTTATTTGATTTTTTTTATTGTCTTGAGAAGTGTTGGGTGGATATTTTTATTACTAGCCAGAATGCCCTTGGATTGGATGGTCCAAGGTCGGCCGGTCATATCGGTGACAATACCGCCGGCTTCACGGACGAGAAGAGCTCCGGCGGCAACATCCCAAGGATTAACACCCGGGATAATAATGGCTTCGGTTTTGCCACGGGCGACCCAGGCGGTTTCTAGGGCGGCGGTACCGATTTGGCGCAAGTCCCTGGCCAGTGGTTTCAATTTTGAGTAAAGATGGATGGCTTGTTTGACGCTGGCTTCATTGTTGCCGTGGCAAAAAGTGAGAAAAGATTTTTTAATTTTATTTTCTTCGGAGCTGTAAATCTTTTTGCCGTTGAGGAAGGCGCCCTTGTTTTTTTCAGCCAGATATAAATCTTTTAGAAAAGGGATATAGACTAGGGCCATAATTATCTCTTCTTTTTTCGCGAGGGCGATAGAAACCGAGAAGAGGGGATTGCCCATGGCAAAGTTGGTGGTGCCGTCGAGAGGATCAATGATCCAGAGATAATCAGATTGTTTTTTATTATCGCCAGCCTCTTCAGAAAGAATGCGGTGGCTAGGGAAGTTTTTCTTGATAGCGGAAAGAATAATACGCTCGGCGGCTAGATCAGCTGGGGTGATGATTTCGTGTTTGCTTTTTATTTTGACCAGCGAGCGGCTGATTTTATTGAAATGTTTCATTAGCTCAGTACCGGCCTTTTGGGCGGCCAGAATGGCGATTTGTTTAGGAGAGGGATTTTTCATATTTTTTCTAATTTATTTATGGCCTTTAAATATAAAGGTTTGATTATTTTTTTAACTTTTTGGTTAGTGATTCTGCTGAACATAAAGTCGAATTTGTCTTGAATTAATCTTTTACTGAAATCGGGAAAGCGATTTAGGAAGTGCTGAATGTTTTTTTCAAAAAAACTAGCAGAGTCTGCGTCTTTTAGAATATTTGATTCTTTATCTCCGCCGTATTCGTGATTTTCTATCAGGTGTTTAACTTTGTTTATAATTTTTTGTTCGACATTATTTTGTTTTAAAAAATTTGCCATGATTTTTCCGCCGGTTGTTTGATGTTCGTGCATATATGATTTTCCCATAAAGCCATATTTTTTATCATGGACTTCGGTCGACTTTTTTCTGGCGGGTCGCTCGATATCATGCGAGTAAGCGGCTATTTGCAGAGCGACATCGGCATTGGGTTTAATTTTTTTAACCCATTTAAGTGTGGCGGCAAAGTGGGGGGATTTACCATTATTTATTTTGTCTACAAAATTAATAACTTTTTTCAGTAGTTGGTGTTCTTTTTCGGTCATATTAATTCCAAAATTTTTAATTCTAGTTTATTAGTCTCAGTATTCCAGATAGCGAAAGTGGCTTTGGAAAACATGCCGGCCAAAGTGCCAGGATTGGCAAGAGTGGTCCTGCCCACTTGCTCGATCCATGGCTTATGATTGTGGCCGTAGAAGACAAAGTCATATTTTTGGGTAGCGGCCAATTCTTTGGCGATGTCAGGATAATGAGTAAGGGCTATTTTTTTATTGTCAATTTTCAATTCAGCCAAGTCGCCATAGTGGGTGATATGCGTAAACTCTTTTACAACTTTTGGTTCGTTTTCCCGATCACAAACATTGCCAAAAACAACATGGATTTGGCTGTTAAATTTTTTTGCAATTTCTCTTAAGGTTGATGGTGCGCAAGTATCGCCACAAATAATTAATTGTTTGATGTGGTTTTCTTTGGCGAAGGCGAGAAATTTTTTCAGATTGGTGAGGTTGTCGTGAAGGTCGGAGATGATGGCGATGAACATATTAACATTTAAACATTTAAGCATTTAAACATATAAACATAAAACAAGTTTATTTTTTATCGCGGAAGGATTTGAGGAGGGCGATATCTTTTTTACGACGGGATTCAGTCGGAGTTTCAAGAATTAGATCAATATTAAGTTTTTTCTTTTGGAGATATTTAATCAGAGCGGAGAAGCCAGTAAGGCCGATTTGGCCAGAACCCAGGTCTTCATGGCGGTCAGCGTGCGAGCCGAGAGAGACTTTGGAATCATTGAGGTGGATGAGTTTTAATCTTTTCAAACCAATAGTTTTATCAAATTGGTTAAAAGTTTTTTGGATAGCTTGGGCGTCGCGGAGATCATAGCCGGAGGCAAAGGCATGGGCGGTGTCAAAGCAAACCCCGAGTTTTTTTTGAATTATGAGTTTAGAATTATGAATTATGGAGGCCACCTCTTCAAGGGTGTCGCCGATGATGGCGCCAGAACCAGCAGACATTTCGATCAGAAATTGAGTGGCGCCTTTATAGTCAGTAAGAATTTTTTCCAGGCCGGTGACGACTTTTTTGAGTGATTCTTTTTCGCCCAGATCTTTGGCTGAACCAAGGTGGGTCATGAGATATTTGACACCGAGCAGAGAGCCGCGTTCCAGTTCTTCCCGCAAAACAGAAATAGAGCCATGATAAATGCGATTATTGCTTGAAGCGAGATTGATAAAATAGGGGGCGTGAATATAAAAATTTGTAAACCCAAATTTTTGATTGGCGAGTTGGAATTTTTTTATATCTTCGGAGGTGATTTTTCTAGCCGGACCACCTTGGGGTGGACGCGAAAAGAATTGGTAGCATTCACAACCTTGATTCTTGGCGTTGGCTGGGGCATTTTCTAGGCCGCCAGCGGCAGAGATATGGGCGCCGATGAACATAATAGTATTTAGTATTAAGTATTTAGTATAATAATTTTAACAGGAAAAGAGAGGAAAGTAAAAACCGCCTTTTGGGCGGTTTTAAAAAGTTATTTGACAATTTTTTCTTTTAGCCAGGCGATGACTTTTTGGCTGGTTAGGGATTGGGATAGGTAGTCGCGGTAGGCCGGAGAGTTTATTTGTTCTAGATTTTCTTGGTTGTCTTGATAAAGGCCTGTAATTTTTTGTATTTCCTCATCTATTTCTTTTTTGTCGGTGGTAATGTTTTCTTTTTGTGCAATGTCTCTAATAATCAAAATGCTTTTAACTCTTAGTTCTGCCCCGGGTCGCAGATCTTTTTCGAAGGCTTCCTCTGTTTTGTTCATGTTGGAGAGCCAGGTGTGGAGATCCAGCCCGCGCACAGCCAAATCATCTTCAAGCTCATGAGACATGAGGTGAATTTCGTTGGCGATGAGTTTTTCTGGGATTATTTCAAAGGAAGTTTTTTCAATAATATTTTTCAGAAGGTCGTTTTCCAGTTGGCGGTTAACTTCATTTTCTTTTTCATTTTGTAGGTTTTCTCGGATCTGTTTTTCGAGCTCCCCAAGGTTGTGAAAATGGCCTAGACTTTTTGCAAACTCGTCATTTAGTTCCGGGATTTCTAATTTGTAGACACCATTAATGGAGACGGAAAACTCGCACTCTTTGCCGGCGAAATGTTTTTGAAAATAATCTTTAGGAAAAGTAATATTAAATTTTTTATGATCACCGGCAGAAAGGCCAATAATTTGTTCTTCGAATCCGGGGACCATATGGTGTTCCCCCAGAAAGACAGAGGAATTTTTTTGGGTAGCATTTTCTTGGGGAACGCCGGCGACAGAAATTTGATAATCAAGTTTGACCAGATCGTTTTCGTTGGCTGGCCTGTTTTCCAGAATTTCAACAGCTCGTGATTTGGCTAGGCCGAGTAAAAGTTTTTTTATTTCATCGTCTTTAATATTGATAGTTGGTCGGGAGATTTTGATGGTGGATAGGTCTGGCAGGGTGACTTTGGGTAGTATGGATATTTTGGCTTCGTAGATGAGAGAGTCACCGGGAGCCATTTTTTTGATAGTGATTTCTGGCGAGCCAACGGTTTCCAGCTTTTCCTCTGTGACAACCTTAACAAAAGTATGGGTGATTATTTCCGAGAGAGCTTCTTCTAGGATAGCGGCTTCGCCGAATTTTTGTTTGATAATATCATAGGGAGCAAGGCCGGGGCGAAAGCCGGAGACTTGGTTTTTTTCGGATATCTTTTTGGCGGCCGGAGCGAGGAACCCCTGGTACTCATCAGGAGATAATTCCAAGGTTATTTGGGTTTCGCCCCCGGGTAGGGTTTTTATGTCTTTTTGCATATAAAACGATCAATTGATTAAATATAATATTAGCATTTATGGGATAATAGGCAAGGAGTATAAAGGGAATTGACCAGAGTTGTGTTTATTTGTTAATATCAAAACAAGGACTTTTTTATGAAACAACACTGGTTAAAAATTTATATTTTGATTGTGGGGTCTGCTATTTTTGTTTTAGTTGGTGTTCTTTGGTTTGGTATAAGCAACTACACAAGAGCTGGAAAGTTGTGGCAGTATGCGCCGCGGGAGACAGATTTTTTCGTAGAGATAAATTTGGCAGACAAAAATTTGGTTGATTTTTTACAGCAAAATAGAACAGCAAAAGATATGTTGGAAAAATTTTTATTAGACAATGATTTACCTGCGGAATTGTGGAAATCCGAAAACGAATTGATTGAGGTGGGCATGTTTATTATTAAAGCAGATAAAGAGGGTGAAAAAAATAAGAGTGGTTGGATAATAAGAACAAGGGGAGACGCCGGGCAGCTTGGTGTTTATTTGGGGGGTTATTATTATACAACAGCAAAAGCAAACATAGCAGTTATTTCCAGAGAGAAAGAACCAATAAGGGAAATTGAGAATAAAAATTTTTTTAACAAGATGAGTAGAGATCAAGAGAAAAGGATGAAGGGGTCTTTGGCTGGTGGCTTTTGGGATTTAGATTTTTGGCCTGGCAATTTAGATGTCGCTTGGCCTTTGAAAAATATCGTAAAGGCAAATTTTAAAATAACTAGAGAGGCGGTTTTCTGGCAGATAACAAAACGCGAAGAGTCTTTTGATTTGTTTTTAGAATGGCCAGCTGGAGTAGAAAAACAAAAGATAGAGGCGGTTAAGACCAACAAAGATGTTTATTTTATAGAGGGCGCTATGGTTTTAAATATTTGGGAGCTGGGTGATATATGGGAGAAGATAGCGGCCGGAAACATAGACCAGTATTTGGACAGAGCGGCAATAGAAGAATATTTAAATAATAAATATAAAATTCGCGTGGATAGATTGTATACAATTTTTGAACAGCCATTCTTTTTGGTTGTACAGCCTACCCAAAAGAGCGACGGCCTTTATAAAAATTATCAGAGCGGAATAAACCATTATGTTTTAGATGCCAGCGTGCCTAGTGGTCAAGACGGAGGAGTAATAATTAGTGAGCTGGAGTCTTTTATGAGAAACTATATGGCTTATAAGTTTCCCGAGAAGCGCTTAAAAGTTTTGCCAGACAAAACAAGCGGTTATGAAGTGGTGGCCAATTCCGATAAATTTTTATTGGCAACAGAAAAATATGGTGAGGGAGATTTGAGGTATATCAGAAAGGATAATTTTGAGGCGGGTTATTATTTGAGTGATAAAAAATTGATGATCTTTGACTCCGTAGAATTGGCGAAGAGTGTTTTGGATAACAAAAATAGAGAAGTGCCGTGGTTGGTTGATAGAAATAGCGAGTGTTTACTGGACCCAAATATTTTTGGTTGGCAGATAGCTGATTTTATAAGGGCGGTAGGAATGGATTTTGAGTGGGGGGTGGAGAGTTTTAATGTTCGAGCAACTCTATATAATAAATAGGGGGCAAGAAGCTCCCGGTAGATTTGATGAGTGGTGGCGCTGTCTAAAATTATAGATGTTGGAGCCAAAAAGGTTTTAATCTTGTGGATAAGTGTTGTTAAAAAAACAAGTTAGGAAAAAATATTACAAAATTGTGGTTTTTTTGACTTTGACCTCTTTTAAAAAATGTGCTATACTTATAGTGTAAGTGTTTTTTGGACTTTTATTCACAGTAGAGGATAATTGTCCCAAATGAAAACAAAAAGCAAAAATCAAAATTTGGTACAGTTATTCTTTACTGTTCGTAATAGGTTCCTGGAGGCGCGAGAACCTGTTTCTCAAAAAATATAAAACAAAAATAAAAAGGTAACTTTTTATCCCATAAAGATAGAGAGATTACCAGAAGAACGGTAGAGAATAAAAGCTTTTTGACAAATCGGCCCAAAAAGCACTTTGTCCCTAATACGGGAAAATCTTGGCCGCGCACCACCATCTGAATTTTTTTAAAAAAAGAATTTAGGTGCCGGTGCGCTCCAAGTCCCACTAGGGATTTGGAGGCGTGTGACCTCATTAATCAATTTTAATTGGAGGCTCACCGCCTCCTTTTTTGTTACTTGAAAAAAGGCGTATAAAAGGTTACGATAAAGATATGAAAAAGGAAAATCTCAAAAAGACAATTATGCAGTTGAAGGAGGAGGGCTTTTTTGATTGGCAAAAAGAGATAGAAAAAAATAAGGGCGAGGTTTTTTTGGTGGGCGGAGCAGTGAGAGATGCCCTGCTTGGGGACAAAGAAATAAAGGATTATGATTTTGTGGTGAGAGGAATAGAGATAGAGGAGCTTGGTAAAATTTTAAAGAGCTTGGGTAGGGTGGAACTCGTTGGTAAGAGTTTCGGTGTATACAAATTTGTACCGGCTGGTAAGAAAATGAAAATAGCTTTTGATATTGCATTGCCCCGAACAGAGATTGCTCTGGCAACTGGTGGGTATAAAGATTTTAAAGTGAGGTATAATCACAAATTAAAAATAGAAGATGATTTGGGTCGTAGAGATTTTACAATTAATGCCTTGGCTTGGGATTTAAAGAAGGAAAAATTAATTGATGAGTTTGGAGGTTTGGAAGACTTAGAAAACAAATTGATCAGGACTGTGGGCAATGCTCAAGAGAGGTTTCGGGAAGATTATTCTAGGATGCTTCGAGGAGTGCGTTTTGCTTGTCAGCTGAATTTTCAAATAGAAAAAAGTACCAGGGTGGCTTTGCAGAAATTGATAAAAAATATAAATGATGAGCGCGGCGGAGAAAGGGTGGTGCCGTATGAAATTTTGGGCGAGGAGATTTTGAAAGCTTTTGTTTATAATCCCATGGAGGCTTTTGATCTGATGGATAAATCTGGAGCGATGAGAGAGACAATGCCAGAGCTTTTAAAAATGAAAGGGTGTCCACAGCCAAGGAATTGGCATAGTGAGGGCGATGTCTGGACGCACACAAGATTGTGTTTGAAAAATTTAAATAGCGAGGCTTTTCGGGAAAGATTTGGAGACCCAATTATTTTTGATGATAAAATCAAAAACCAAAACTCAGAATTCAAAAGCAAGGTTAGATTATTAAATGCGGAATTAGTGATGGCCGTTTTGTGGCATGACGTGGGAAAGCCGGTAACAATTATGACACCAGAAAAAAATGGCTCTGATAGAATTCGTTTTAATAATCATGATGAGTTGGGCGCCAAGATGGCAGAAGAGATTTTTAGAAAAATGAAATTTTCAGCCGCACCGGATTTTGATTTTGAGCCAGAGCGAGCTGCTTGGCTGATAAGAAAGCATCATTTATTTGATAAAAAAAGGATAAAAGAAATGAAGGCGGCAACAATTGAAAAGTATTTTTTTTGTGAGAGATATAGTGGCGAGGATTTATTAAAACTCGGTTTTATTGATGGGCTGAGCTCAATACCGGAGGACGAGGAAGAACAGTTGGCGAGTTTTAATTTGATGATTGGCAGAATAGAGGGGTTAAAGAAGTTGGGTAAGGATAGAAAATTGCCAAAGCCATTACTTGATGGCAACGAGATAATGAAGATTTTGAAGATAAGGCCGGGCAAGAAAGTGGGTAAGATTTTGGAAGGGTTGAGAGAAAAACAGTTGGCGGGGAAGATAAAAAATAGAAAAGAGGCGGAGAAAGAGATCGGGAAGGTGGGGAAGTAGGGAGGTAGGTAAGTCGGGTAAACTGTAGTGTTTCATTGTTATGTTGTTGAATTATTAAATTGTTAAGTTATTATATGACAAAATTTTTAGTCGAATTAGGAGATGGGGGCAAAAGATTGGACCAATTTTTACAAGGAAAGCTGGGGGAGCTGTCGCGTTCACAGATACAGAAAATGATTAAGGCCGGAGAAATAACCGTTGACGGAAAAGAGGTGGCAGTACATTATTTTTTAAAACCGGGGAATGAAATTAAAGTCAAAAGTCAATCCGCCAGCCGGCGGACAAAAGTCAATCCGCCAGCCGGCGGGCAAAAGTCAAAATTGGCGGGAATAAAAGTTATAAAAGAGGATAAGGATTATATTGTAGTAAATAAGCCAGCGGGGATGGTGGTGCACCCAGATACTATATACAAAGATAACGCTTTGGTTGATTGGCTAGTAAAGAAATATCCAGAGGTAAAAAAAGTGGGTGACGATCAAAAGCGACCGGGGATAGTACATCGTTTGGACAAAGATGTTTCTGGTCTTATGGTGGTAGCACGGACGCAAAAAATGTTTGATTATTTAAAAAAACAATTTCAAGATAGAAAAGTGGAGAAAGAATATCTGGCCTTGGTTCATGGTGTGGTAGTAAAAGATGAGGGCCTGATTGATAGGCCGATTGGCAGGACAGTTGGTGGGGTGATGGGTGTGGGATCAAAAAATAAAAAAAGTCGAGAAGCGGGAACACAGTATAGGGTGGTGGAAAGATTTAAAAATTTTACTTTATTAAAAATAAAGATTTTTACTGGGCGGACACACCAAATCAGGGCGCACATGAAATCGATTGGGCACGGCTTGATTGGCGACAATCTTTATGTGACGCGTGATATAAAAAGGAAAAAGAAACAAGAGGATTTGGGGCGAGTGTGGTTGTATGCTTGTCGGCTGGGTTTTAAAGATCTGGATGAGAAATGGCAGGAGTTTGAGGTGGCAATGCCAGAAGAATTAAAGTTGTTTTTGGGGAAGATAAAATAAATCAAGTAACTAGCAATTAGTAATTTTTGGGTTTATGAAAACAAAAGGGAAAATATTTATAATTTTTGGAGTATCTGGTTCGGGCCAAGACGCGGTTATCAAGGGTTTATTTAAAAAAGGACTAAGGGCAATCCGAATGATAACTACAGTGACAAGGGGCAAGCGGCCGGGTGAGAGAAATGGCCGACCCTATTATTTTATTTCTGAAGGGCGATTTAGGGAGATGATTAAAAAAAATAAATTTATAGAATGGGATGAGCACTACGGTGCTTATTATGGGTGTACTTATAATGAACTGGAGCGAGTAAAGAAAACCGGCAAGATAATTTTATGGAAAACGGAAATGAGGGGGGCCCTAGCCATTAAGAGAAAATTCCCAAATGTGATAGTAATTATGATAAAGCCGCCATCAATAAAAGTAGCCCTAGAGAGATTAAAGAAGAGGGGTGATGGTGGTCAAGTGGTGGGTAGAAGGTTGGTGGAGATAAAGAGCTATATGCGGGCGGCTAAGAATAAAAAATTTGATTTTGTGGTGACCAATAAAGAGGGCGGGTTGGACGAGACCGTAGAAAGGGTAAAAAAAATTATAGAAAAAAATATCTAATAATTATATTTAAAAACACCTTGATGAGCAGGTGTTTTTAAATTTATATTTTTTTGTTATAATAAAGAATATTAAGATTGATTTATGAAAAAACAAATTGCCATAAAGATTGGTGGTGAGGCGGGGCAAGGAATTAAGGTTTCCGGCTTGATTTTGGGGCGGGCGTTTTTTGGTGCCGGGGCCTATATTTTTGGTTATAGCGAATACCCGTCACTTATTCGCGGCGGGCATAATACTTATCAACTGAATATTTCAGAACAGCCAATATGCTCAGCGACAAAGAAGGTAGACGTGCTTTTGGCCCTAGACAAAAAGACAGCAGAGTTGCACCAGAGCGAGATAAAAGAAGGAGGTTTTGTAATTTTTGATGGATTGAATTTGGATAGTAAAAGTTGGGTTGGTATAAATTTGATAGATTTACCTTTGGCAAAATTGGCAGAAGAAAATGGCGGAGTGATTATGCGCAACACCGTGGCTCTCGGAGCCCTGGCTGGCGTGGTTGACTTTGATATTAAAGCGATAGAATCAGAGATAGAAAAAAATTTTAAAAATAAAGGGGAAGGCGTGGTGGGTGCTAATAAAAAGGCCGCACGGGCAGGGTATGATTATTTGGCAAATAATTATAAAAACAAAAAAGTAATCAATGGCTGGTCTTTCGAGAAGAGAAAAAATGAAGGGAATTTATTGACTGGTAATGAGGCAATAGCCATGGGCATGCTCCAGGCCGGTTGTGATTTTTATACTGCTTATCCAATGACGCCAGCGACATCTATTTTACATATTTTAATAGATAAACAAAAAACTGAAAAGATTGTAGTTCATCAGGCCGAGGATGAGATATCGGCGATCGGAGTAGCCATTGGAGCCTCTTTGGCCGGGGCCAGGGCGGCAACGGGAACATCGGGCGGCGGCTTTTCTTTGATGACGGAAAGTCTGGGGCTCTCAGCAATAACAGAGACACCAATAGTGGTAATAAATTCACAAAGGCCAGCGCCAGCGACTGGCTTGCCGACCTGGACAGAGCAGGGGGATTTGAATTTTGTTTTAAATGCTTCGCATGGGGAATTCCCAAGAGTGGTCTTGGCGCCGGGCGATGCTGAAGAATCATTTTACGCTATTCAGGAAGCTTTTAATTTGGCGGAGAAATGGCAGTTGCCAGTAATAGTTTTGTTGGATAAATTATTATCAGAATCTGATTTTACCTTGGATAGTTTGGATAAGGATAAAATAAAGATAAAAAGAGAGGGTTTATTGAGTGAGGATGATTTGCAAAGAATAGAGAAATATAAAAGATATGAGATAACCCCCAACGGGGTTTCAAATAGGGCTTTGCCGGGGCAGGCGGGGGGTGTGCATCTGTCTAATTCTGACGAACATGATGAATATGGTTTTTCCAGTGAAGAAGCAGAGGATAGAAAAAGAATGATGGACAAAAGATTTGCCAAGGTAAAAGTATTGGGGGGTGAGATGCAAGAGCCAGTATTGTATGGCAAGGAAGAGGCCGATCTGACTGTTGTTGGCTGGGGAGCGGTAAAGGGAGTCGTTTTGGATGCGTTAAAAAATGTCGATGAGAGTAAAAAGATCAATTTTTTACACTTAAAGACATTGTGGCCATTCCCAGAAAGAAGAGTGAGAGCGGTTTTGGAAAAAAGCAAAAACATTTTGTTGATAGAAAATAATAAAACAGGGCAATTGGGTGATTTGATAAAAAAGGAGACAGGAGTGCAGATAAAAAATAGGTTTTTGAAATATGATGGCAGGCCATTTTTTAGGGAAGAAGTGGTCGATAAGATTAATGAATTAACGCATTAATAAATTAAATAATTATGCAGCAAGGACAGGAAAAATTTAATACAAAGGTAATGCCAACTTGGTGTCCGGGGTGTGGTAATTTTGGCATTTGGGCCGCTTTAAAAAAAGCTTTATTGGACTTGGGGCTGGAACCACATCAGGTTTTGATGACTTATGATATTGGTTGCTTTGGTAACGGGGCAAATTTTTTCAAGACTTATGGTTTTCATTCACTCCATGGTAGAGCGTTGCCACCGGCAGTGGGGGCCAAAATTTTTAATAGAAAATTGACAGTCATGGCCCTGGCCGGTGACGGCGGGGCATATGGAGAAGGATTGCAACATTTTATACATGCGGCTAGGTATAATGTTGACGTGACCTTTTTGGTAGCCAATAACCAAAGATTTAGCCTGACAACTGGCCAGGCATCACCGACAACAAAAAAAGGAATAATAACCAAGACAACTCCTTGGGGGGAAATAAAGACACCGTTGAATCCCTTGGCTTTGGCAATTGAAAGCGGGGCAGGTTTGGTGGCTAGGGGTTTTGCTGGAGATATAGTACATCTGACTGAAATAATAAAGGTGGCAATAGAGCACAAGGGTTTTTCTCACGTGGATATTTTGCAGCCGTGCGTATCTTTCAACCCAGAGCAGAGTTATGAGTGGTATAGGGGTGTGATTTATAAATTGGAAGAGCACAAATATATACCTGATGATAAAAGAAGGGCACTGGAGAAGGCGTGGGAGTTTGAGGAGAGTGGCAAAATGCCCACAGGCATTTTTTATAAGGAAGAAAAGGAGAGCTACGAGGAAGGGCTGCAAAAAGTAAAGAACAAAGAAGAATAAAAAAGAAAATCAAAAAATCCCGATAAGATCGGGATTTTTTGAATGGTGCCCAGGGCGGGAATCGAACCCGCATGACCGAAGCCGCAGGATTTTAAGTCCTGTGCGTCTACCAGTTCCGCCACCTGGGCGTGGAGCGGGTAGCGGGAATCGAACCCGCATCATCAGCTTGGAAAGCTGAGGTAATAACCATTATACGATACCCGCGTAAATTAATTTTAAATTTTCAATCCCCAAACAATTTTAATTAATAAATTATTAAAGCTATAAAAGTATCCTAACAGAAACAGTTTGGTTGGTAAAGATATTGCTGGAGGGGAGACTCGAACTCCCAAGCCTTGCGGCACATGCTCCTAAGGCATGCGCGTATACCAATTCCGCCACTCCAGCCAATTTTATGTGGGCTGAATTTATCTTAGCTTATGGAGGGAATAATTTCAAGATTTTGATTTTGGCGATAGTCTTTTTGATGATATAATAAAGGCCAAGGGAGGAATATCCTATAAAGGCTATGGCAAAAATGTTGAATCAAAAAATAAATTATTGGTTGGTTTTGGCGCTTGTTTTTTTGAGCGTTTTTTTGTTTATAAAAATAGCCGGGGCAGTAGCACCGGGGGAGGTGGTTATTAATGAAATAGCTTGGATGGGTACAGCTAGCTCTTCGGCTGACGAGTGGATCGAAATTTATAATAAAAGTGCTTCGGCGGTGGATTTGACTGGCTGGCAAATGAAGGCCAAAGACGGGACGCCAAGCATAGATTTGGCGGGGCAGATAGAGCCGGGTGGATATTTTTTATTAGAAAGGACCGATGATAATAGCGCGCCAGGAGTAGCGGCTGACCAGATATATAGTGGGGATTTGAGTAATAGTGGGGAAGAATTGCGACTCTTAGACAGTAACCAGGTCGTAATTGACGAAGTATTGGCTGGTAGTGGTTGGTCGGCCGGGGATAATACTACAAAGTTGACTATGGAGAGAAAGATAGATTTGAGCTGGGGGAACAGTTTGATGGCCGGTGGAACTCCCAAGGCACTAAACGGCAGTCCTGGGGATCAGCAAGATAAAGAAGAACCAACAACATATTCAACAGATTCGGTGATTAATGAGCTGATGCCCAATCCGAGTGAGAGTGACGACTATGAGTGGATAGAATTATATAATAATGGAGCCACAGTAGTGGATTTAGCCAATTGGCAGATAGCTGATAATAGCAAGGTATTTATAATTAATGCGACTGGTACTTTTACAACGATTATAGAAGCACGGGGTTTTTTGGTGATCCCCAAGGTGGTTTCAGGAATTAGCCTGAATAATACTGGGGGCGAGGGCGTGACCCTGAAAAATCCTGATGGCGTGATGGTCAGCCAGACGAGCTATAGCGAGAGCGCTCTTGATGATTATGTTTGGGCGAGAGAGGAGGGAGGCGACTATAAATGGAGTACAACGGCAACCGAGGGGCAGAAAAATATTATTACTGCGCCAGTGGAAAATATAGGAGGGAGTAGCGGTGGCGGTGGTAGTGGTGGCACAAGTCAGACCGAGGAAAAGAAAAGTGCGGGCTCTAGTTTTAAGGATAAAATAATAATTACAGAAATAATGCCCAACCCTTTTGGTATTGATGGGGGCAAAAATGAGTGGATTGAAATTTATAATACCTCGACGGAACCGGTGATATTGGATGATTGGAAAATAAAAGATAATTTTAGTTTTTATATTTTTAAAAACAAAAGGGTGGAGCCAAAGAATTTTTTGGTTTTAGGAAGAGAGGAGACTGGGTTGGTTTTGAATAATGAGGGCGGAGAAGCACTCGAGCTAATAGATAAAAATGGGGGTTTGGTGGCCAAGGCGAGCTATAAAGTAAAGGCGCCAGAAGGCTTGAGTTTCGGCTGGTGCGGTCGGAGCTTTGAATGGCTGGACACTCCGACAGAAGGAGCAGAAAATAAATGCCCAGTAGAAAATGATAAGCCGGCGGCATACTTTGAAGTAAATAAATATCAGGTCGTTTTGGGTGAAATGATAATGATGGACGCAGAGGAAAGCTATGATACTGATGGGAAAATAATAAAATATATTTGGGAGTTTTCCGACGAAGTGATGGCGAGCCAAGAAAAGAATAAGATTTTTGAAACCAATGCGCCGATTATTGGAATCAGGTTTTTAAAAACAGGGATTAATAAAGTCACTTTGAAGGTGGTGGATGATTTGGGCGGAGAGGATATTTTTAAACAAGAGATAGAAGTACAGCCAGATAAAAACAAGCCAGATTATGAAAATATTTTTATTAATGAGCTTATGCCCAACCCCAAAGGGCTTGATAGCGGTAATGAATGGATAGAATTGTATAATAACGGCAGCGGGGAGGTGGACTTGATTGGGTGTAGTTTGGCGATGAATAAAGGTAAAACATACAAGATAACAAATTTAGTTTTACCGGCCAAGGGTTATGCTGTTTTGAGTGACAAGATAACAAAGATAGTCTTGTTGAACAGTGAAGGCGATTTAAAATTGATTGATCCAGAAGGAAAGACAATAAGGGAAATAAATTATAGTAAAGTATTAGAGGGTTGGAGCTACGCGCGGGATGAAGAAAAAGGTAATAGCTGGGAATGGACCAACAAACCGACGCTGAAAGAAAAAAATATTATTGCTGGGCAAGTAGTGGGGAGTAAGGCGGTTCGCACTAGTAGCGCGGGTGATGGGCAGGCAATAAGAATTGTAGGTAAGGTAATAGTTGAGCCGGGGCTTTTGGGAAAAAATATATTTTATATACAGGAAGAAGGCGGTAGAGGAGCGCAGATTTATTCTTATTATAAAGATTTTCCAAATTTGGCAATGGGTGATAAGGTAGAGGTAGTGGGGGTAGTTGGTGATTATCAGGGAGAGAGGAGAATAAAGACAAAAAGCAGGAACGATATTAAAGTTTTGAGCAATGGAGAAATGGTGGCCCCGACAGAGGTGCAAGTTGAGGATGTGGGGGAGGATAATGAGGGAGCCATGGTAAAAATAACAGGCCAATTAACAGAGATAAAAGGTGCTAGTTGGTGGTTGGACGATGGGACGGGTGAGTTGAAGGTTTATCTCAAGCAAAATGCCAATATTAATAAGGGGCAGATAGAAGTGGGGGATACCCTGGAAGTCAGTGGTGTTGTTTCTCAATATCAGGATGAATATCGTTTACTGCCTCGTTACCCGGAAGACATAAAGGTGGTTGGCAAGGTGTTGGGGGCAGAGACCGAGGGTGATAAAACAGAAAAAGAGAATAGTGATATTTTAAAATATTTATTAGCGGTGGCAGTGGCAGTGATATTGGTTTTAATAACTTATATAAAAAAAAACAGTGGTAGTAAGAAAAATTTTTAATAACTCATTTATATATTATGATTAAAAAAAATAGGTTAATTTGGTCAGAAGTTAGAGAAGATAAAATTCATGATCGATTTGTGATTATCGCGCCAGGGAGAAGCAAGCGGCCACATAGCGGGAAGAAGCAAAAAGATACTTGCGTATTTTGTTCTAAAGAAGTTCAATTTAAAGTGCTGGCGCTTTATCAGGTGGGTAAGGGTAAGGATTGGTTGGTAAAAGTGATAAAAAATATTTATCCGGTGGTTGATGTGGGCAATCCCAAGGCCTATGGTTATCACGAAGTGGTAATAGAAACTAGGGAGCACAAAAAAGAAATGGGCGATTTGCCGATAGACCACTTGATTGCGATTATGGAGGCCTATATTGCCAGGACAAAAGAATTGGCCAAAGACAAAAAGATAAAATATATTTTGATTTTCAAAAATCAGGGCGGTAGCGCTGGGGCGTCTTTGGCGCATGCACATTCACAAATTTTTGCTTCCAGTTTTGTACCGCCGCATATTATTGATAAACTGACCAAGGCACAGGAATATAGGATTGAGCATGGGAATTGTTATTATTGTGATTTATTAAAAAAAGAAGAAAAGGGCCCAAGATTTATTATGAGTGATGAGTATGCCCTGGCTTTTACACCTTATGCCTCTATTTATGCTTATGAAGCGTGGATTATGCCCAAAAAACACGTAGATAATATTACTGTTTTGGATAGAGATGAGATAGCTTCAATGGCTGTGATGATTAAGCAACTAACAGAAAAATTGAATAAAGAGGGGATTCCTTATAATATGTTTTTGCACCAATCGATCACAGACAAAGATGAACATTTTTATATTCGTATTTGCCCTAGGCGCGATATCTGGGCCGGACTAGAGACAGGGTCGAGGCTGATTGTCAATCCAGTCAGTCCAGAAGAAGCGGCCAAGTTTTATAGAAAAAGGCATAAATAAAGTCAATATGAAGCAAAAATGGTTGAGGTTAATAAGAACAACAATATTATTTTGTTTGGCGGTGGTGATACTCGTGCCGGTTTTGGCCAAAGAAATTGACGAAAAGAAATATAAGACCGAAGATTACACTGAAATAATAAATGTTTTGCCGTTGAGTGAAGATTTTTCTTGGACGGAAAATTTACCAGAAAACGAGGAGAGGGAAAAGGTAAAAAGAATTGAGATAGATTTGTCAGAACAGAAAATGCGTTTATTGGAAAATGATAAAATAATAAGAGAGATGTCGGTTTCTAGTGGCAAGCCAGGGATGGAGACGCCAGTGGGGCAATTTCAGATACATAATAAAAATCCAAGGTCGTGGTCTAGTTATGGCTTGTGGATGCCCTATTGGATGTTAATAGAGCCGAGGCGTGGAATTGGTATTCATGAGTTGCCGGAATGGCCAAATGGTTATAAAGAAGGAGAGAATCATCTTGGCACACCAGTATCGCATGGATGTATTCGTCTAGGGGTGGGAGATGCAAAGTTTGTGTATGACTGGGCGGAGATAGGGACGCCGGTGGAGATAATTTATTAATTTTCAATTTACAATTTTCAATAAATTTTCAATGACACAATTTTTAAACATAAAAAATAAGAAAGTGGTGGGAGTTGCTGTTGAGGTGTTAAATTCTGGTGGTGTTTTGGTATTTCCGACAGAGACGGCTTATGGGCTGGCGGCGGACGCTGGGAGCAAAAAGGCGATTGAAAAGATTTATAAAATTAAAGGCAGGATGGCTAGTAAGTTTTTGCCATTAATTGTAGGAAGCTTGAAGCAGATGCAGGAATTTTTTGAATTGGGCGAAAAAGAATTAGAGTTGGCAAAGAAGCATAAGGGGTTGACAATTATATTGAAAATCAAAAATCCCCGGCCTCGACAAGCGAAGCGGGGCGGGCAAAAATCAAAAATAAGGAAGATTTATTTATTAAAAGGGCAGAATGATTGTGCGGTGAGAATTTCTAAATATAAATTGGCGAGAGAGCTGGCCCTAAAATTGGGTCGGCCAATCACAGCCACCAGCGCCAATGTAAGTGGTGGAGAGAATTGTTATGGCTTAGAAGAAGTCACCGGCCAATTAAAAAATATAAAAACTCAGCCAGACTTGATTATTGATGGGGGTAGATTAAAAAAAAGAAAACCCTCAACTATTGTGAGGGTTGAGGGCGGAAAGGTGGAAGTGGTGAGACGGGGGGAGATAAAAATAAACTCAAAAGTTAAAACTTAAAAGTCAAAACCAAGGAAGATTATTTATTAAAATGGAAATAGACTGTGTCGCCGTCTTGCATGATATAGTCTTTGCCTTCGAGATGCATGAGTCCTTTTTCTTTGACTTTGGCTTCGGAGCCACAGGTGAGGAGATCTTGCCAATTGATGATTTCGGCGCGGATGAAGCCAGCTTCAAAATCGGTGTGAATCTCACCGGCAGCTTGGGGCGCCTTAGTCCCTTTTTTAATGGGCCAAGCATGGGCTTCTTTGGGGCCGGCGGTAAAGAAGGTGATCAGATCTAAGAGTTTATAACTGGCAGTGATTAGTTGCTCCAGGCCAGTTTGGGGCAAGCCAAGTTCGGCTAAATATTTTTTGGCCTCAGCGTCATCTAATTCAGCCAGCTCGGATTCTAGTTTGGCGCAGATGGGGATGGAATTTGGGATAGAGGGAGTAAAATTTTTGAGATGGTCTTCATCAATATTTTCAATATATAATTCGGGTTTGAGAGTGAGAAGACTGAAATTTTTTATTAGCTTTAAATCGTCAGAAGAAAATTCCGAGATATCTGGTTTCTGGCCTTGGTCCAGAAAAGTTTTTATATGAGTTAGTATTTGTTCCGTTTTGATAGCCTCTTTGTCGCCGGCCTTGGTTTTTTCTTTGAGGCGATGGAGGGCATTTTCAACAGCAGTTAGATCAGCCATAGCCAGTTCTGTAGCAATGGTGGATAGATCTTCAGCTGGATCGACACGGCCTTCGACATGAATGATATTGCTATCTTCAAAATTTCTAATAACATGAGCAATAGCATCGACCTCTCTAATATGAGAGAGAAATTTATTGCCGAGTCCTTGGCCTTGGTGGGCGTCTTTGACTAGGCCGGCAATATCCACAAACTCAATTGTGGCTGGGACGAATTTTTCCGAATTGAATAGTTCATTTAGGGCATCAAGTCTTTTGTCAGGAACAGCAACCACACCAACGTTGGGATCGATGGTACAAAAAGGGTAATTGGCGGCGTCAACTTGTTTTTTGGTCAAGGCTTTAAAAAGAGTTGATTTGCCAACATTGGGGAGACCCACTATGCCTATTTGCATAAATCTACAAATTTACGAATTAGTTACAAATTTACAAATAATAAAATGGTGTATTGATTGATTTCAGATTATCATCTATACTATAGTAAATCAAGTTAATTAAGTAAAATTTAAGAAATTTATAGGGTTATGAAAATTGTAGTAGATACCAATATTTTGATGGATGCTTGGAGTGATAATTTTAGCTATGCTCGGAAAATTGTTGATGCGGTGATCCGGGGAGATATTGCGGCCGTGGCTTCACATAAAATTTGGAGGGAATACCAGTTGATTTTGGACAGGCTGGTGAATGATGAAGAACACTATAATTTGGCCAATAGTTTTTTTGCTGCAGTGGAGATGGTCGAGGTACGAAGGCGAGTAAACGTGGTTAAGTATGATCGGGATGATAATAAGTTTTTTGCCTGTGCAGAAGAAGCAGGAGCAGAATATATTGTGTCCAATGATATGCACTTAATTGAAGTGGGAGAATATAAAGGAATTCGAGCGATGAAGCCAAAAGATTTTTGGTTGGGATATGAGGCAGGGGGTAAAGATGACGGTGCGGATTGGAAGAATTGGATGAAGGGGATATTGGGAAAGTAGGGAAGTAGGGTAAAATTAAAAAATCAAAATGTAAAATCATGGTAATTAAAATAACTCCGCCGAGGCGGAGTTATTTTAATTGTTTTTTTATTTCAATTCGCCAATGGCTTGGAGACGGAGAAGATCAGTGTAGATACCATTTTTGTTTTTTAATAATTCTTCATGGGAGCCAGCCTCGGCGATGCGGCCATCTTTGACTACAAATATTTTGTCGGCATTGATAACAGTGGAAAGGCGGTGGGCAATAATAACCATGGTTTGTTTTCTGGATATTTTTTCAATTGATTTTTGGATTAATTTTTCTGAATGAGTATCTAAATTACTAGTAGCCTCATCAAAGATAAGAATTTTGGGATTGGAGAGAATTGCCCTAGCAATGCCAACCCTTTGTTTTTGTCCGCCAGAGAGTTTTATGCCTCTTTCTCCCACCAGCGTGTCATAACCATTTTCGAGAGAATTAATAAAATCGATGTTGGCAATTTTGGCAGCCTCTTCTATTTCTGTCTGAGTGGCCTCTGGTCGGCCATAGGCAATATTTTCTCGAAGAGAGGTATTAAATATTTCCACATCTTGAGGTACGATAGCCAACTGTGAACGGTAATTATAGATATCGTAGTCTTTGATGTTTTGTCCGTCGATTAATATTTTTCCGGTAGTGACATCATAGTGGCGATAAACCAGCTTGACAATGGTGGACTTTCCTCCGCCAGAGGGCCCGACCAAGGCCACTGTTTCACCGGGACTGATTTTTAGATTTATATTTTCTAAAGCTCTAAAGCGACTTTCTTTATGATAGGCGAAAGAGACGTTATCAAAAATTATTTCTCCTTTTATGGTTATATTTTGGGCGTTTTGTTTGTTTGTTAAAGAAGATTTTTCTGATAAGAGGCTGGTGATGCGTTCGACGCCAGTAGAATTTTCAATCAGGCGGTCGTAGGTGCGGGAGAGGCGGAAAAGTGCGTGGTAGGCGGTTTCGGAAAGAGTGATAAAGAAAACTAGACTGCCGACGGTAATGGTTTTTTGCCAGGCAAAATAAGCACTCAAAAGTATAACACTCACGCGGCCCAAATCAACAACGATGCTACGCAAAAGGTTGTAATTTAAAACGACTGGCCACTCGGTGTTTTCCATGATAGCTATTTTGTTTCGGATATCTTGGTATTTTTTGGTTTCGTTTTTTTCCTGGACAAATGACTGGACAGTATAGATATTGATTATTGATTGGCCGAGAATGCCGGCAGCGTTTTCATATTCTTCGTGTCGGCGGGTGCGTAGAGGGTTGGTGATTTTATTCATTTTAAGGGTGATAACAATAAAAATCGGCACGAAGGCGATAAAGACCAAAGAGACCTGCCAGCTAAAATAAAGCATGGAGAAAAAAGTAAAAAGTATTTGGGTGATAGTGGGGAAAAATTCCCAGGAGGCATTGGCCAGGAGTTCAGTTAGGCGGTCAATCCCGCGTTGAACTTTCATGATTTTGTTGCCGGTGTTTTCACGTTCGTGATAGCCGAGTGAAAGGGAAACTAATTTTTTTTGGAGATCGATCGGCAAGCTGTATTCAATAAGGATGAGGAAATCAAAGATTTTTTTGTCCTTAAAATAATGAATTAGGGTGACAAAAACGTCGGTGGCGAGCATCAAACAAACAAAGGAAATAAGTTTTAAAAATTCAATATCTTTTTGGCCGGTCAGAAGGTCAATGATCAGCTTCATGAAATAGGGATTAATGAGTTTGAGTAATTCAAAAATACTGATCATGGTGAAGAGCCAGATCATTTTTTTCTGGAATGGCTGAAGGATAGACCAAAGTTTTTGCCAAAATTCTTTGGTGATGACGTTTTTATTTTTAATATCCATATTATTTGGAAAATTTTAGAGTGTTTTTGAGTAAGATGGCGACCGTGATGGGGCCGACGCCGCCGGGCACAGGAGTAATGGCAGAACAGATATTTTTTACATTGAAATCAACATCACCGACGGTTTTGTTTTGCAGTTTATTGATGCCAATATCAATGACGATGGCGCCGGGTTTGATATATTTTTTGGTGATAAATCGTGGTTGGCCGATGGCGACAATTAATAAATCTGCTTTTCGGGTTTTAGCGGCTAGGTTTTTGGTAGTGTGATCATAGGCAGCAACCTGGCGGCATTTATTTTTTAGATGATAGTAAATAGGTAGGCCAGCGATTTGGCTTTTGCCAATGACGGCGGTTGATTTGTTTTTTAAATTTATTTTGAGTGAATCTAAAATAGCGGCAACAGCGCCGGCAGTGGCGGGCAGGACAGACGTTTTTTGGCCAGCGGCTAATGTTTTTAGATTTTTAGGATGAATACCGTCGGCGTCTTTGGTCGGGTTAATGGCAGAAATAATTTTGTCAGTATCAAGTTTTTTGGGCAGTGGCAGTTGGACTAAAATAGCGGAAATAGAAGCGTCTTGGTTGAGTTTTTGGATTAGTTCTAAAATTTTTGGTTGGCTGGTTGAGGCAGGGAAGAGATATTTTTTAAATTTTATACCAACATCTCTAGCACGTTTTTCTTTGAGAGAGACATAGAGATGGGAGGCAGGATTTTTGCCGATCAAAATTACGGCCAAACAAGGCTTCTGTTTTTGAGGGAGCTTGGAAATTTGTTTTTTGAGCCGTGATAAAAGAGTAGCGGCTATTTTTTGGCCATTAATGATTTTCGTCATAGGATTGATTATAGCCAATTTTTGCGAAAAAATCAAGGAAAGAAGCAGTAAGCGAGGTAGGCGAGATAAGTGAGTTAAGTAAATCAAGAAAGACAATAGTTATAGGGGGCTTGACTTTTTTGAGGGGGGGGGTAGAATGAGGGGAAAATAAAAGTACCAAACAAACCATATTTACAAAATTAGTTGTTGGTCTTTAAAAGTAGGAGGTGAGCTATGTTTTTTCTGTGGCTAGCTGTAGCGTTCGTCGTGTCTGGGCTTCTCTCTTTTTGGCGTTTTAAACTATTAGAAAAAAGAGAATACTATGATCGTAATTATGAAGAGCCCACATGGGAGACGTCAGGGATTATATTTTTTGTTGTTGCGGCTTTTTTGGTTGTATTGGGTTTGTTTATCAGCCTTATTTCCAATTCCAACCAAAGAGGCGATTTTGAGGATTTGCATATGCTTAAAGAGACCCAGGTAATATATCAGGAAAAAGCCGAGGCTCTAACCCAGCAGTTCGCCAAGTATTTGGCAGAACAATATCCAGATCAAGAGCGCTTCATTTTTGACAAAATCGATCCGGATAAGGTGGCTTTGTATCTGGTCAAATATCCGGAGATTAAATCGTCCGAGACCCTGATGGCATTAGTGGTGGAGATAGGCAAGTTGCAGGCTCAGGTTTACGATCAAAGGATTAAGCGCGCTCAAATTAAAAGAGACATCAGGTTTCGGCTGGTGAATCCTTGGCGGTTGAATTTTTTAATTAGTGAACCGCCCGCTGAACTGATGGGCGATTAAATAAAGTGTTGGCGTGTGGACGGAGATCAGAAGTTTGGTCTCCGTTTTTTTTATTTTTTAAAACAGGCGTCAGACCATAGGTTGAGTTCCGCATAATTAAAAGACGGCATTAGAATGTCGTCTTTATAAGTTAGTTGGGATTAATCATCGGGCTCCAAGTTAAACTTGGAGCCAACGTGCAGATTAAATTCCCGGTACTGGGAATTGCGAGCACGTGGCTTCGACTTCGGATTTTATTTCATTAAGTTTGGAGTCGTTGGTGTGGTTTTGGAGTGCGGCGATAATCCAGTGGGCGATTTTTTGCATTTCGGTTTCTTTCATCCCTCGGGTGGTAGCGGCGGGCGTGCCAAGGCGAATACCGGAGGGGCGGAGTGGGGGATTGGGATCATCAGGAATAATTTGCTTATTAACAGTGATAGAAATTTTGTCCAGAGTTTTTTCGGCCGAGGTGCCGTCTAGATTAAAACTTTCAACAGTATTAATAACCAGCATATGATTATCAGTGCCATTAGTGATGAGTTTTATGTTGTTGTCCAAAAAGATCTGGGCTAGAGTTTTGGCGTTAATTAAAATTTGTTTCGCGTATTCTTTAAATTCTGGTTGGAGTGCTTTGCCGAGAGCTACGGCGATGGCGGCAATGGTGTGCATGTGCGGGCCGCCCTGAAGACCGGGAAAAACAGATTTGTCAATTTGTTTGGCGTATTTTTCTTTGCAGAGGATCAGGCCAGCACGCGGGCCACGGAGGGATTTGTGGGTGGTGGTAGTCATAATATCAAAACCAAAATCTAGAGGGTTTTTCATGACATCGCCGGCAATGAGCCCACCGATGTGCGACGTGTCTGCCATAGTAAGGGCACCAACCTCATCGGCAATTTTTTTAAATGCCGCATAATCTAGATCGCGAGGGTAGGAAGTATAACCGCAGAGAATAATTTTGGGCTTGGCTTCTAGGGCGACACGACGGAGCTCTTCAAAGTCAATGCGACCATTTTCTTCGGGGATGGTTTTGTAGCGAATAAAATTAAAAATTTGGCCCATGTGAGAAACTGGAGCGCCATGAGTCAGGTGACCGCCGTGAGAAAGGTCCATACCAAGAATCGTGTCACCGGGTTGGCAAAAAGTCAGATAAACTGCCTGATTCATGGGTGAGCCGGAAAGTGCCTGGACATTGGCATGTTCGGCGCGAAAGAGTTTTTTGGCGCGCTCGATAGCTAGCGTTTCTACGACATCGGTAAATTTTTGTCCGCCATAATAGCGTCGGCCAGGATACCCTTCCGAATATTTATTGGTGAGAATTGAGCCATTAGCGGCAAAGACCTCCGGCCAAGTATAGTTTTCCGAAGGGATAAGCTCGATGCCTTTTTGTTCACGTTTTTCTTCACCAAGGATGGCGGCGTAAATTTCGGGGTCATTATTTTTTAATTGTTCAAGATTGGCAGAAGTATTCATGTTATTTTTTTATAAAACAATTAAAGTCTGGTAGCTGGAGGAAATTTATTTTAAAAAGTAAGAAGATAATCAGAGTATAGAGCGTGGCAATTATAAAATGTTTGAAAAATCTTTTTTTTGAATGTTCGTGTTCTTTGCCAAGTGCCTTTATGGCACCGTAATGAACAAGCATTAGCCCAACCACGTTTGTTAGCCAGTAACCGAAAATCATAGCGGGTAGAAATATTTTTTGTGAGATCAGACCAAAGGGCAAAGAAAAGAAATAAGCAATAGGGATATTGAGGATAAGATCATTCCACCAGGAAAAAGGAGAAAGGAGATAACCGATAAGCACTAAAATACCGCCATGAATTTTTTGGGGTGGTTTTTTAATTATTAATTCAGGATTTTCTTTTTGGTTTTCCACCGGCGTAAATTTTTTGATATGCCTTGATGGTTGGCTTGATATTTGGAGAACAATTTTTGGGAAGATTATTTATATCAAACCATTGTATAGCTAGAATGTCTTTTCCCTGTTTGGGGCGTTCTTTTGTTGCCGCTAAGTAATGAATAAGGATAATCAGTTCAGGTTGTTTTTGGCCAGTTTCTGGTTTTTCTTGCCAGAGGGCCATTACAGGCAGGTCACCGATTATTTTTATTTTAACTCCGATTTCTTCTTTGGCTTCACGGATGGCATTTTCTTTTAGATCCCAACCTTTGAGCAGTTTGCCGCCGCAAAATTTCCATTTGAGTTTTTTGAGGGGCTTGTCGCCATGTTTCACAAGTAGTGTTTGTAGTTTACCTTCTTTTTTTTGAATAATAACCGGGCCAGAGGCAATCATGGTTTTGAAGATGCCAATTTTTCCAGTTTTTGTTGCGTTTATATTTTTTGGGGTTTTAAGTTTATTCATATGGTTATAGTAGCAGATTTACAAACTTTTTACCATGTAGGTATTTTCTAGTTTATAGCCCAGTTTTTTATAATAACCGCGGACGCCGATGCCGGAGATAATCGAGAGTTTTTGATAATGATTTTGGTGCGTGATTTTTTCGGCTTGGGTGAGGAGTTTTTTGCCAAGGCCAGTATGCTGAACGGCACCTTTTTGATTAAGGGGGACCATTTCGCCATAAGTGTGGAGCTCGCGAAGGAGGGCGGTAGGTTGGTAGGGAGGTAGGTTGGTAGGGAGGTAGGTTGGTAAGAAGAGGCGGCAGAAGGCATAGAGAATTTTTTGGTCCGGCGATTCATAGCTCAAAAAATATTCGGTGCCGTTGGATACTGGATAGGTTCTAATAAATAATTTAGGATTTAGGACTTTGGATTTATTTGGAAATTGGAAATTGGAAATTGGAAATTGATTTTGGTGCCCGGCTTCACGGCAACGGATACATTGGCAAGTGAGATTTTGTTTAGTCATGGAAAATTTTATTTCCTGGCGGAGGTTGGTGATTTTGTTGCCAGCAATAATGGATTCTTCCGGAATGTCTCTGATAATTCTAATCAGGCGTACCCAGGGTGGAGTGATGGTTTTTATTTTAATAATTAAATTGGTCAGGGCTTTGTCTGAATAGGCATGCCATTTACCTTTTTGCCACCATTGATAGAGAAGAGAATTTCGGGCGACAACGCAGGGATAAATTTTAATTTGGTCAGGCTGAAAGTGCGGGTCGGAATAAATACGCTTGAACATCGTTAAGTCTTTGGCTGGGGTAGAGCCGGGTAGATTAAGCATCAGATGGTAAGTAATTTTAAAACCAAATTGACGGAGTAGGGCAGTAGCTTTGATAGTTTGAGCAACGAGGTGGCCGCGTTTGTTGAGTTTGAGAATTTGATCATCAAGATGCTGGACGCCGATTTCCACGCGCGTACAACCAAGGAGACGCATAGTTTGTAATTCTTTTTCATTGATATAGTCGGGCCGAGTTTCTAGGGTAAGACCAATGATACGATTGGTGGCAGATTCGTTTTTTTTCTGCTCGTGCAAGAGTTGTTTTTGCAGGAGTTGGGTATTTAACGCTTTGTTAGCTTTTTTATTTTTGGGAAAGTCATTGGCGGCACGAAAACATTCTTTAATAAACCAGAATTGATATTTTTTTGGATAATAGGACCAGGTGCCACCGAGGACAATTAATTCTAATTTATCAGTAGCGTGCCCGTTGTTTTGGAGAGCGCGGAGGCGCATCTGGACTTGTTTATAAGGATCAAATTTGCAAAGCACGGCGCGCATAACGGCTGGTTCATTTTTGAGATAGCTGACGGGCATTTTTTTCTGATGTGGACAATAGGCACAGGTGCCGGGGCAGGGATGGGGCTTGGCCAAAACGGTGACGGCGGCAATACCAGAAAGAGTGCGGACTTTGCGCTTGCGTAAAAATTTTAAAAGATGTGAATGGGGCTCATGTGTCTTTTTTAATTCTAGTAAAAGTTCAGAGTTGGTCGGCGGTTCAGCCATTTTAAATTTTTTGGCAAAGAGACGTTTGGCCACGGATAATTCTTCCTCGGCTTGAGGAGGATTTTTTTGGAGATATTTGATTAGCTCAGAAGAGATGGACATAGTGAGGTTATTATATAAGTAGGGGGGAGATAGTCAAGGAATCTACGAATATACAAATCAGTTATGAATATACGAATAAATACCATAATTCATAATACATTATTCATAATTCATTTTTTGTGTTAGATTGAGGATATATGAATAATGAACAAGCAAAAAGAATAATGGAAATTAGCAAAAAGACCTACGAGATGATTGCGGCGGATTTTTCAGCGACGAGAAATAGGGTGTGGCCCGAGATGGAGATATTGGTCAAAAAGTATGTAAAGCCGGGGATGAAGGTGTTGGATTTGGGGTGTGGGAATGGGAGACTTTTGGAGGTTTTACCGGAGGTGGAATATTGGGGAGTGGACGTGTCAGAAGGATTGGTGGGAGAGGCAGAAGATAAACTCAAAACTCAAAACTCAAAACTCAAAACAGTTTTTAGGGTGTTGGATATGTTGGAGCTGGAAAAACTGGGAGAGAAAAATTTTGATGTGGTATTTATGTTTGCGAGTTTGAACCATATTGCGGGAGAAGAAAATAGATTGAAAGTTTTGGAAGAGATAAAAAAAATATTAAAGCCGGGCGGAGTGGTGGTGATGACGAATTGGAATATGTGGCAGGTGGGGGCGGGGAAGAACATGTGGAGATATAAATTACAATTTTCAAGATACAAGATACAAGATACAAATAAATCCCAAATTTCAAATTCCAAATCCAAAATAAATCCCAAATTTCAAATTCCAAAATTTGGTTTAGGATTTAGGGATGCGATGACGAGATGGCAGAGTGGAGACAAAAAAAGGGTCGGGGAGCTTTATTACCGAGCGTTTAATTTGGTGGAGTTGAGAAAATTGATGCGGGAGGCGGAGTTTGAGGTGGTGGAGAATTATTATTCTTTGGATGGGAAGAGGGCGTGTTGGTGGAATGGAAGGAATATTGTGAGTGTGGGAAAATTTAATGGATAATTGTTGGTTTAAATGATAGAATATATTATATGAAAAAGGAAAAAATAGCTATAATTGATGCCAATGCAATAGTCCATCGGGCGTTTCATGCCCTGCCGCCTTTGATGACCAAGGACGGGGTTCTGGTCAATGCGGTCTATGGTTTTGCCAATATTTTATTGAAAGTTTTGAAAGACATAAAGCCGGAATATGTGGCGGTGTGTTTTGACGTATCGAAAGAAACTTTTCGCTTGGAAATGTATAAAGAGTATAAGGCGCAAAGGGAAAAGCAGCCTGATGAATTGTATAGCCAAATTGATTTGGTGAAAGAGATGATTGGGGCGTTTAATATGTCGATTTTTGCCGTAAAGGGGTTTGAAGCCGATGATTTGATAGGGACTATTGTAAAAAAAATCCAAAATTTTAATGTCAAACAAAATCCAAAATCCAAAATCCAAAAAGGGAACGAAATTGAGAGTGTGGTTGTGACGGGGGATATGGATACTTTGCAGCTGATAGGTGATAATACCAAAGTTTACACTCTAAAAAAAGGCATTGCAGATACAATTATTTATGATGAGACGGCGGTCAGAGCGCGGTATGGATTTGGCCCGGAGGCAATGGTTGATTACAAGGCGCTTAGAGGCGATCCGTCGGATAATATACCGGGAGTGAAAGGTATAGGGGAGAAGACGGCAACGGAATTGATAAAAGAATTTGGGACGCTGGAAAAAGTGTATGAGTATGTTGAACAAACCCAAAATCCAAAATCCAAATTTCTAATCAAATCCAAAATCCAAAATCAAAAAGATTTAAAAATAAAAGGAGCGGTATTAGAGAAATTGATGGAGCATAAAAAAGAAGCGTTTTTGTCCAAGGAGTTGGCGACGATTAAGACAGATGTGCCAATGAAATTTGACTTGGAAGGGTGCCGAGTGAGACCATTTGACGCACCAAAAATTGTAGAATTATTTCAGGCGTGGAATTTTAAATCATTGATCGCCCGAATTCCCGCAGCGGAAAAAGAGCTGACAAGGGGGCAGGGGAGTTTGTTTGCTAAAAGAGAGGAGACTAGAGAAGAAAGAAAGGTTGATTTTGAAATAGGAAAAGGATATATATTGGTTGATAGCCAAGAGAAAGTAGAAAGGTTTTTGGTGGAACTCGGAAAACAAAAAATATTTGCCATTGATACAGAGACAAATGGGCTGGATCCGTTTCAGGCTGATTTGATTGGAATTAGTTTTAGTTTTGAAGAGGGGAAAGGGTATTACCTGCCTGTCGGAAGAAATTTTCAATTTTCAATTTTCAATTTTCAATTATTATTAAATAAATTAAAACAGATTTTGGCGGATGGGGGTATTAAGAAGGTGGGGCATAATATTAAATTTGATATGGAGACTTTGGCTGGGGCGGGATTGGAACTGAAAGGAGTGGAATTTGATACCATGGTGGCGTCTTATCTTTTGAACCCGGGGACAAGACAGCACAATCTTGATGCGGTGGTATTCACTGAATTTGGTTATGAGATGACACCGATAGAGAGTCTGATAGGTAAGGGGAAAGACCAGATTACAATGGATAAAGTAGAATTAAACAGGGTGGCGGATTATGCGATTGAGGATGCTGACTATACTTGGCGGTTGTATAAAAGATTGGACAAACAATTGATAAAAAACAAATTGCGAGAATTGATGGATAAAATTGAGACGCCATTAATTTCAGTTTTGGCTGAAATTGAGAAAAATGGGGTTTTGGTTGATGTAAAATTTCTTGGCAAGATGAGTCGTGAAGCAGGGGAAAGAATAAAAGAATTGGAGAAAAAGATTTATAAAATGGCAGGGCGGGAATTTAATGTGCGTTCGCCAATACAACTTAAAGAGGTTTTGTTTGATGAGATGGGGATTTCAAGGTTGGGGTTGGCAAAAACCAAAACGGGAACCTCAACAGCCGCAGCAGAGCTGGACAAACTGCAGGGCGTTCATCCGATTATTGATTTGATTTTGGAGCATCGGGAATTGTCAAAATTGAAGAGCACCTATACAGATGCTTTGCCGGAGTTGATAAACCCAAAGACCGGCCGGATCCATGCTTCATTTAATCAGACAGTAACAGCGACCGGGAGGCTGTCATCTTCAGAGCCAAACTTACAAAATATTCCTATCAGAACAGAATTGGGCAAAAAAATTAGGCAGGCATTTGTGGCACCCAAGGGTTTTAAGATAGTAACGATAGATTATTCGCAGATAGAGCTCAGGATTGCGGCTTCAATGTCGGGTGATAAGAAAATGTTGCAAGCTTTTAAAAATAGTGAGGATATCCATCGGCGAACGGCGGCAGAGGTTTTTGGTGTAAAACCAGAAGCGGTGACACCAGAAATGAGGCGCAAGGCCAAAGAAGTAAACTTTGGGGTTTTGTATGGGCTGGGGGCTAGGGGCTTGGCGCAGAGAACCGGGACGAGTTATGAAGAGGCAATGCTTTTTATTGAAAAATATTTTGAGATATTTGGTGATTTGAAAAATTATTTGGAGGAAACCATTGAGCAGGCACATGAAAATGAATATGTGGAGACGCTTTTTGGCCGGAAACGTTATTTGCCAGAGATCAATGCTGAACACCAACAGCTAAGGGCGGCAGCAGAGAGAATGGCGGTCAATCAACCAATCCAAGGTACGGCGGCTGACCTGATGAAGCTGGCGATGATAAAAATAGATGAGATGCTTAAAAAAGATAAGCTTGGGGAGATAAAAATGGTTTTGCAGGTGCATGATGAGTTGGTATTCGAAGCTCCAGACAATATGGCAGAGGTGATTGGCAAAAAAATGAAAGAAACGATGGAAAGTGTTTATAAATTTAAGTGTCCAATAGTGGCAGAGATGTCTATTGGTAATAATTGGGGAGAATGTAAATAAAATGTAAAATTTAAAACTCAAATTTAAATTTATATATGGTATTTGCATAGTTTTTTGAAAAATGCCATAATTACTATATAAATCTAATTTTTCCAGATATTTTGGCTGTAGGCCAGAGCGATCTGGAAGATAGATCTATGGCCCTTTTATCTCGCCAAAGGCGGGGTAAAGTTATAAACTAAATGTAGAAAAATATGGCCAAAATGACGAAATCAGCCTTGTTACAAGCTTTGGCAGACAAGACTGGTATGACCAAAAAAGACGTTGCTTCTTTTTTGGAAAAAATGGTCGAATTAGCTTATTCTGAAGTAAAGAAGAATGGCGAATTCGTAGTGCCTGGTATGGGTAAAATGGTAAAGGTTATGCGCAAAGCTAGAGAGGGTAGAAACCCGGCAACTGGCGAGACTATCAAGATCCCGGCCAAAACAGTAGTAAAATTTAGAGTAGCCAAGGCCGCAAAAGAAGCAGTATTATAAGAAAAAGAATTTATAAGAACAAAAAATCCTTCCGCATACACGGAGGGATTTTTTAGCCCCTAATTTTTATAGTGTGCTTTTAAGTCCGCGGCTATTGGTGGTTTTTAAATTATGATCAATTATTCATTAAACACAGAGCCATCAATCGCGTATTTTTTGGCAATTTCCTTGGTGATTAGTTTTTCCTTGATAAGTTGTTGTAGGTATTGGTCCATACTGATCATGCCATCGTCTGAGGAGGTTTGGATAACGGTTTTTATCTGGGCAATTTTGTTTTCTCTGATGAGGTTGGCGACAGCTGGGGTGTTGATCATGATTTCTCTGGCCACGACGCGGCTTTGTCCGTCTGGAGCGGGGAGGAGTTGTTGGGCGATAACACCAATAAGACACATAGACAACTGCATACGTATCTGATCTTGCTGGTGAGGTGGGAAGATGTCAATAATTCTGTCTATTGTTTGAGAGGCATTGGGTGTGTGGAGGGTGGTCAAAACAAGGTGCCCGGTTTCTGCTAGGGTGATAGTAGACGAGATTGTTTCTAGGTCGCGCATTTCGCCAACCATAATGACGTTGGGGTCTTGTCTTAATACATGTTTTAGGGCTTCGGGGAAAGAAACAAAATCAAAACCATATTGGCGCTGGCGGATAATGCTTTTTTGCGGCTGAAAGACGAATTCAATCGGATCTTCCATGGTTATGATATTGGCAGCACGGGAGTTATTTATATAGTTGATAATGGCGGCGAGTGAGGTGGACTTACCGCAGCCGGTTGGGCCAGTAAGAATAATCAGGCCTTGATTGAGCTCGGCTAGCCGATAGACAATTTGGGGCATATTAGTTGATTCCATGGTTGGCGGTTCGGTGTTGATAATGCGGGCGACCAGTCCGGGATTACCTTTTTCAAAATGAAGATTGACACGAAAACGTTCTCCGGAGCTAAGTTCATGGGAGACATCCATTTCTCGAGTATTGATAAAATCTTCTTTTTGTTTGGGCGTTAGGATGGTATATATTAATTCTTCAACTTTCTTTTTGTTGATAATACCAAAATCATCAAGACGATAAAGAACACCATTGATTCTGATAATTGGTGGTTCATTGACGACGAGGTGGACGTCAGAGGCGCCTTTGTCGACGCCGATTTTAAAGATTTGATCCAAGAGCATAGTAGTTGGTTAATTTTTATATGGTTATTATACCACAATTGTCTCACTGGTGGTAATTTTTTGGGTGTAATTTTTTTTGACTTTTGGCGGCGTTTATGGTTAGATTGTTTAAATACTAGAAAACAAAAATTGACATATCAATATAAGGTTTGGGAGGACAAGATGAATCAAGAACTATGTTATCAGAAAGTGGTTTTGGTGGCTAAGGGCGAAAATTTTTTTAGCCAGCAATTCCATGAACGTGAAGTGCCGTTCACTCTAGCTGATGAGAATGGTCTGGAAAGTTTAGATTTCGAGCCTGACTTGATTCTTGCAGTAAATCAGGGATTGAGGCGAGCAGAGGCATTTAAGGCAAAGTTTGCCTCGGCGACGGTAGTGGTCTGTCAAGGCGGCGCAAAGCACTTCTCTCCACTTTTGACAGTGGTTTGGGGGCAGGGTGTGAATGAACACGATTACCACCATTTTGCCAGCTGGGATGCTTTTTTCAGCCTGCTTAGTACACCATTCTTGAAGCAGGAGAAAATATTGCAACAAGTCGATGACGGTGTTTTTAACATCGATAGCGACTTGGCAAAAAAGACGGTGCCCCTAATGGATGGCGACGAAACCATGAGCAAGAGAACCCATGGTTTTAACAGCATGTATTATACGGGGGAGAGATATTTAGGCTGGTATCTTGATTGGTTGGCAGAAGTAGAAAAAAAAAGGTTTCCGTGCCACTTCACCATGCGAACTGACGGCTCGGCTGGTAAAAAAAAGGTCTCCATAGTCTCGGTAAGATATTTCCCCGAAGTCCATGTCCACAAAGGGGTGGGAGTATTTAATTTGGAAGATTGGGCCATGTTTAGGGACAGTGACGGCAGAAAGTATCCGGCTTCGGTGGTGGGGGTAGATACAGGTGATCGCCAGATTATTACTTTTAAATTTGGCGTTCCATTGACTCGAAAAAAAGTATCAAGACTTACATGCTTTCAAAAAATAGTTAATAAGGCGATGCACAATAGGTATCTAGAGATGGTTCATAATTTGGAGGTGAATGAAGGAACATTGCCATTGAGAGTCTTGGCTGGCTCGGCGAATAATTCAGCGACCAAGTTTCCGGATGAAGTAAAAATTGATCCGAGAGGCCGCAAAATTTTGTGTGATCAGTGGCAATGTGAAGCTCTAGCGGCGACGATGAGCAATCAGCCAGTCACCTGCATAGAGGGTATTGGCGGATCTGGCAAGACAACACTCCAAGCTATGGCGGCTAAAAATTTTTATCAACAGGGCAAGATTATCTTTTTGGTTTCTCATAGCAATAAAGGCTTGGATGTTTTACTCAATGAGGTTGTGCTTAATTTGGGTAAAGAACAATATCCATTTATCTTTCGTCTAGGAAATGGTAGACAAATGATAGAGAAAGTCAATCTACCATTTCACCGCCTAAATAGATTTGAAGCTGGAAAAGCCAGTGAATTGGAGCTGGCTGAAATTCAGAAAGCGATTAATAGTGGGAAGGGAGTTATTATCGCTTGTACTTTAAATGGTCTCATAGTTGATGAGACTATTAAAAAGATGCTGGAGGCTGGAATTTATCCAGATGTATCTTTTCTGGATGAGGCTAGCCGTGGCCATGTCTATGAAGTAGTTTTTCTTTATAGCATAACTAGGGAAAAAGTGATAAATACCCTCGACCGGCAGCAGCTTTCGAATATTCCTTTGTCAAGAGAAGCGCGCTCGGAGCTGCAGGAAAGCGGCTCAAGATTTGAAGAGATTGACGATTTTGACGCCGGGCTTTTAAAAACTTTTCTCAAAAAGGGTTTGTTGACCAGTATTTTTTTGAGGATTTGCCGACGATCACTACCCAAAATTATTGAGGTGTTTAATGTTTTTTATGGTGGGCAGGTGATCCCTGGACGCTTTGAAGATGGCAATCAGGGGCAAGTAATTGTCTATGATTTCTGTAAGGCGCAGGATAGATGGGATGAGCCGAGCGGCAACTCTCTCATCAATAGGCGTGAGGCAAAGCTACTCGCGCAAGTTTTCAAACGCTATTGGAAACAATCACCGGATCCTGATTTGGTTGGCATTATCACTTTTTATCAGGGGCAAGTTCGGGAAGTAAGAAAGAAACTCCGAGCGCCATTGATTTTTGCCCTTAGAGTTGAGCAAGAAGAATTTGATGCCAATATACCGGAGATTGTAAACACGGTGGATGCCTTTCAGGGCTCTCAGCGGCGGAGAATTTTGCTCTCCATGGTTAACTCGAATATGCTTTTTAACATAGGATTTAATCACCACGAAGAGAGGGTCGTGGTGGCTCTGACAAGAGCCCAGGATTGTTTGGTTATTTTTGTAAATTCAGATACATATTTACAAAGTGATCAGGCATCCTCCAATACCAAGGGGGCTATCCAAAAGGCGATCGAAATTGCTAAGATGGATGGCGTGTATTTCTTGGTGAAATAATAAAAAAGGCAAAAAAAGAACGGCGATCTGCAAAATGCACAGAACGCCGTTTTTATTTGGGCGAGATGCCACCGCATTGGGCATGAATCCTTTTGCTCAATATAATTGTTGATGGTATTGAGACAGACACCTCGCCTGGAGTGCCAAGCCCAAAATGATGTGGGCGGCTTTCCATGTCCTCGACCTCATCTTTTTTTTGGGCATTCGGGTGGCCGGCTCGCAGTGAGCAGCCACCCATTGAGGTACAGTTGGGCACAAAAACCTAACTGCCACCTGGGCACTCCAATTTAGGAGTTGCGATACGAAGAACATATCCGTCCTCCTTTGTTGGAATGTTCAGTTTTTACTCTAACAAAAGAGAAAAATAAGTCAAGAGTTTATTTAAAAACAAAAACATCAATCTGATAGATTGATGTTTTTGAAAAAAGATACTCGGGGGTGACTACTCGCCTCGCTGGACCCGCCTAGACTCGTTAGGCGAGGCTGGCGCAAGTCGAAGCGGGCTGGGATTTGTCCCGAGATAAACTCGGGATAAAAACCCAGACTAGCGGGACCATCCCCCACCAAAATTTGGAGGAAGGGTGTCCGGGGGTGACTAGAGGGAATTGAACCCTCGCTAGCGGGACCACAACCCGCTGTTCTACCATTAAACTATAGTCACCCCCCAACATCCTTGTCTGCTTGGGGGTTTTGGTGGGGGACTGTTCTACTACTAAACTATAGTCACCCCTAAATATCTTTTTGTTGAGCTGGTACCCCCGAGAGGAATCGAACCCCTATAACCAGCTTAGAAGGCTGGTGTTCTATCCATTGAACTACGGGGGCATAAAATAATTAAAAAACTTTCAGTCTTAATTTCCGAATAATAATTAATTTTTATAATTTTTAAAGAAAATTTGCGGAATTGGGGACACTGGGGTAAAAAATTAGCTTTTGGGCTAGAAAACAATAAAAAAGCTAAAGTTGAAGCTTACTTAGATAAACATACACTAAAATGCTTTTTTTTTCAAGTTTTGGCCAAATATTTGACAGAACTTGTGGTTGGTGATATTGTAAAGGAAGACAATATTTTATTTATCCACACCTGCCTTTAGGATGATATTACCCAAAATATTAATGATTTTAAGGCAGTTTATCAAATCAAATAAAAATATCCTTTAATACACAAATTTCGGCCGGCTGCAAGGTGGTTGCCGAGTTATTTTTTTGTGTACATTTTTGTTATTCGTAAACTATTTTAAAAAATGTCTAATACGAACAGGAAAAATGAGAGATTTTATTTCGGGCGCAAACATGATGTTCATGATTTGCCTGATTTAATAGAGAGCCAAAAGAATTCTTATAAGTGGTTTGTAGATGAGGGGTTAAGAGAATTGTTTGAAGAGATCAATCCAATAAGAGATTATATTGGGAGAGATTTGGAATTATATTTTTCCGATTATTTTTTGGATGAACCAAGGTTTGACGAAGTGGTGGCTCGTAAGAGAAATACAACCTATGAAGCGGCACTTCGTGTAAAGACAAAACTGGTGAATAAAAGAACTGGTGAAGTAAAGGAACAGGAGGTTTATTTGGCTGATTTTCCTTTGATGACCGACAGGGGAACCTTTATCATTAACGGGATTGAAAGGGTGATAGTTTCTCAACTTATAAGATCGGCGGGAGTATTTTTTACTTCAGAATATATAATGGGTAAGAGATATTATGGAGCAAAAATTATTCCAAATAGGGGAGCTTGGTTGGAAATAGAGACAGGAGCCAATGGGGTGATCACGGTGAAGATAGATAGAAAAAGAAAAGTGCCGATAACTTCACTTATGCGGGCTTTTGGTTATACAACCGATGAGGAGATAAAGGAAATCTTTAGGGATGTCGACATATTGCCTGATTTTAAATATATAAATATCACCTTGGAAAAGGATCCAGCTAAAACAGAAGCTGATGGCTTGAGAGAAGTTTATAAAAGAATAAGACCGGGAGATTTGGCAACAACCGACAACGCTAGGACCTTGATACATTCAATGTTTTTTAATTTTGATAGATATGATTTTGGCAAGGTGGGACGTTATAAGCTCAACCAGCGTTTTGGGGAAAATTCACCTTTGGATAGAGAAAACAGGGTTTTTAAGAAGAGCGATTTGGAAAATATTTTAAAAGAAATAATTAAACTTAATATCAGCCAAAGAGAGGCAGACGATATAGACCATCTTGGTAATAGAAGGATCAGGGCGGTGGGCGAATTGATACAAAATAGATTTCGTTTGGGGATGGCCAGAATGGAGAGAGCAATAGTGGACAAGATGAGCACGGTGGACATAGCTAGCGTTAATCCAGCACAGCTTATTAATGCCAGACCAATTATGGGAGCAGTGAAGGAGTTTTTTATGTCTTCACAGCTTTCCCAATTCATGGATCAGACAAATCTTTTGGCTGAGTTGGAACATAAGCGCAGAATTTCTGCCATGGGCCCGGGGGGGCTTTCGCGCGAGAGAGCAGGCTTTGAAGTGAGAGATGTACATCGTACTCATTATGGCAGGATTTGTCCAATTGCTACGCCAGAGGGTCCAAATATCGGGCTAGTCGGCCATTTGTCTTCTTATGCCCGGGTGAATAATTATGGTTTTATAGAAACACCCTATAGAAAAGTAATAAAAAGCGAGAGCAATAAACCAAGGGTGACAAAGGAAATAGTTTATTTGGATGCTTTTGCTGAGGAAAAATCAACAACTACGGCAGCAACGACTCCGATTGATGATCAGGGTAATTTTTTACAAGAAAAAGCAGCTATTAGAAAAGAGGGCGAGCCAGTTTTGGGATCAGTAGAAGAGATTGATTATATGGATGTGGCGCCAAATCAGATAGTTTCAGTGGGGACATCTTTGATACCATTTTTGGAGCATGATGACGCCGTGAGGGCCCTTATGGGTACAAACATGCAAAGACAGGCAGTGCCAGTAATAAAGCCAGGGGCTCCGCTCGTGGCAACAGGCATTGAGAGATCAGCGGCGATTGGTTCGGGGCAGGTTTTGGCGGCAGAAAATGATGGCACGGTTTTGAATGTTCAAGCGGACAAAATAGAAATTTTGGAAGAAGATGGCAACATAAGAACTCATAATTTGGTAAAATTTGTTAGATCCAATGCTTCAACGTGTTTAAATCAGCGAGTAATAATAGAAAAAGGAGACAAGGTGAAGAAGGGGGATGTTTTGGCTGATAGTGCTGCTTGCGATCAAGGGGAGTTGGCTTTGGGACAAAATTTATTGGTGGCTTTTATGCCTTGGGAAGGCGGTAATTATGAAGATGCTATATTACTTTCCGAAAAATTGGTTCACAACGACAAGTATACTTCTATTCATATTGAGGATTATATTATTGATGTACGCGAGACAAAGTTGGGGCCAGAGGTCGTGACTAGAGACATACCAAATATTGGAGAAGAAAAACTCAAAAATCTGGATGAAGACGGCGTGGTAAGAATTGGAGCTGAAGTTTCCTCAGGTGATATCTTGGTGGGGAAAATAACACCAAAAGGAGAAACAGAGTTGACGGCTGAAGAGAGATTGCTTCGGGCAATTTTTGGTGAAAAGGCCAAAGAAGTTAGAGATACCTCTTTATATTTGGAGCATGGTGAACACGGAAAAGTTGTGGATATAAAATTATTTACTAGAGCAGCGGGTGATAAGTTGCCAGCTGGGGTAATAAAACAGATCCAAGTTTCCGTGGCTCATATGAGAAAAATACAAGTGGGGGACAAGATGGCTGGGCGTCATGGCAATAAGGGTGTAGTCTCAAGAATCGTGGCGGTAGAAGATATGCCCAGACTACCAGATGGTACGCCAGTAGATATTATTTTGAATCCTTTGGGCGTGGCATCGAGAATGAACTTGGGGCAAATATTGGAAACCCATTTGGGGCTGGTAGCTCACGATAGAGGGTTGAAGGTGGTGACGCCGCCCTTGGACGGAGTGCCAGAAGAAACAATAAAAAAAGAACTTGAGGAACTTGGTTATTCAAAGACAGGCAAGATGGTTTTGATTGATGGCAGAACTGGTGAGCCATTTAAAAATCCTAGTACGGTTGGTTATATCTATATGTTAAAGTTGGTGCATATGGTGGAGGATAAAATCCACCAGAGGTCAATTGGTCCATATTCTTTGGTAACACAACAACCACTTGGCGGTAAGGCTCAATTCGGCGGGCAGAGATTTGGGGAAATGGAGGTCTGGGCGCTTGAGGCTTATGGTGCGGCTTATACATTGCAGGAAATTTTGACCATAAAATCAGATGATGTGCCGGGCAGGTCAAAAGCCTATGAATCGATAATCAAGGGTGAGGCAATTAGCAAGCTAAATATCCCAGAATCTTTTAATGTTTTGATAAGAGAGCTCAAGGGGCTATGCCTGGATGTGGAACTAATGAAAGAGGGCGGGGTGGTGAACAAAGATGGAGAGTTTAAGATAGTGGACGGCATGACAAAGAAAGAGATAAAGGAAAAAGCTACAGAAGAGGCAGCAGGAGAAGATGGAGAGGAATCCTAATTATATATAAATAATGATTTATGTTTAATGAATTCCAACAACCAGTATTAGATTTTGATAGCATTCGTCTCAAAGTGGCCTCACCTGAGGCAATACACAAGTGGTCACATGGGGAGGTTTTAAAGCCGGAGACTATTAATTACCGCACACAGAAGCCAGAAAAAGATGGTTTATTTTGCGAGCGCATTTTTGGCCCGACTAAAGATTGGGAGTGTTATTGTGGCAAGTATAAAAGAATACGCTATAAGGGAATCGTGTGTGATAAGTGCGGAGTGGAGGTGACCAGGTCGATAGTTCGAAGAGAGAGGATGGGGCATATTGATCTCGTAGTGCCAGTCTCACATATCTGGTTTTTGCGCGGCATTCCTTCAAAATTGGGATTGGTTTTGGATATTTCCCCACAGGCATTGGAGAGAGTGATATATTTTGCTGATTATATCATTTTAAAAGTTGACGAAGAGTTGAAACAACAAACAGTAGAACAGATACAAGATGAATATAAATCTAGGAAGAAACAGATAGAGGGTGATTTTAATAATAGAATAAAGCAAGCCGGTGGCAGTGATCCAGCCAAAAAAGAGGCCCTGATTAATCAACTTAACAATGCCAAAAAAGAGGCATTGGATGAGCTAGCTGCGGCTTTGGACAAAGCTAAAAAAGAATTGTCAGAATTAAAACCATTAAAAATTATTTCCGAGAGTTCTTATCAGGATTTATCATTAAAATATGGACATGTTTTTGATGCAGGTATTGGAGCAGAAGCAGTTCATCGTATACTTCAGGATTTGAATTTGCAGGCGACAATAGATCAGATAGAGGCAGAAATGAAAAAAACTACTGGTGGGGCAAAAAAGAAGATGGCCAAAAGATTGAAATTGTTTAATGCCTTGATAAAAAATCAGATAAAGCCTGAATGGATGATTATCACAAGTTTGCCGGTAATCCCGCCGGATCTGCGGCCGATGGTCCAGCTCGACGGGGGGAGATTTGCGGCTAGTGATTTGAACGATTTGTATCGTCGGGTGATAAATCGCAATAACCGTTTGAAAAAATTGATAGAGCTGGAAGCCCCAGAGGTTATTTGTCGTAACGAAAAAAGAATGCTTCAGGAGGCAGTGGACGCCCTGATTGATAATTCGGCCAGGCATGGCAAGACGGTGACTGCGTCAACCGGACAAAAAAGAATGCTTAAATCTTTGGCGGATATTTTGAAAGGCAAGCAGGGTCGTTTTCGTCAGAATTTGCTCGGTAAAAGAGTAGACTATTCGGGCAGAAGCGTAATAGTAGTCGGACCATATTTAAAAATAAATGAATGTGGTTTGCCAAAGAGAATGGCTTTGGAATTGTTCAAGCCGTTTATTATTGCGGAGCTCATAAAGAAGGAGTATGTACATAATGTTAGAAGTGCCAATAGATTTATAGAATCTGACAGAAGTGAAGTTTGGGATATTTTGGAAAAGATAACCAAAAAGGCGCATGTACTTTTGAATCGTGCGCCAACGCTGCATCGTTTGGGTATTCAAGCTTTTAAACCGATATTAATAGAAGGTAAGGCGGTACAGCTCCATCCTTTGGTTTGTCCACCTTTCAATGCAGATTTTGACGGAGACCAGATGGCAGTGCATGTGCCTTTGACCGAAGAGGCAAAACAAGAAGCGGCTGAGATAATTTTATCTAGTAAAAATATTTTGAAACCAGCAACTGGTGATCCTTCAATCACGCCATCGCAGGATTTTGTATTGGGTTGTTATATTTTGACCAGTATAAAAGAGAAAGAAGGTGAAAAGACAAAAATCTTTTCTAGCGAAACAGAAGCCACACAGGCTTATGAAGCCAACGTGATCGGGCTTCAAGATAAGATAAAAGTGCGTTTGAAAAAAGAAGGATTGGTGGAGACAAGCATCGGCCGTCTTATTTTTAATAGAATCGTGCCAGAGAGTATGGGTTTTGTGAATAAACAAATGGATAAGGGCGCCCTAAAAAATTTAGTTAGAAATGTACTAGAGAGTGATGGCACAGAGAGTGCAGTGGAATTTTTGGATAGCATAAAAGATCTTTCTATAAAATATGTGACTTTGTCAGGGATTTCTTGGGGTATGGATGATTTGCCTGATTTGCCTGAGAAGCACGCCATTTTTGAGGAAGCGGAAAAAGAAGTAGAGGAAGTAGAAAATCAATATAATCTTGGTTTTCTCACCAACGATGAACGGCACGTGAAGATCGTAGAAATTTGGGCTGGAGTAAAAGATAAGGTGGCTGATTTGTGTAAAGAAAAGCTGGACAAGGGCGGATCGGTATTTGCGATGATGAATTCTGGTGCCAGAGGATCATGGGGGCAGACGACTCAGATGATGGGCATGAGAGGACTTATGGCCAATCCGAGTGGCGATACGATTGAGTTACCAGTGAAAGCATCGTTGAAAGAGGGAATGCAAGTGCTTGAATATTTCATTACAACTCATGGTGCTAGAAAGGGACTTTCAGATACGGCTTTGCGTACCGCTAATGCAGGATATTTGACTAGAAGATTAATAGATGTGGCTCAGGATGTAATTATTTCTGAGGAAGATTGTGGTGATGAAGAGGGTGTCGCGATAACTAAAAAAGAATCACAGGCGATGAACGAGACGGTGGTGAAAAGAATAAAAGGCAGAGTGCTCTCAGAGGATATCCTAGATGCCAAGGGAAAAGTAGTGGCCAAGGCAGGCGAAGTTGTTGATGAGGATTTGGCCAAAAAAATAGAGGCTTTGGATCCAGAGGAAATAAAAATTAGATCGGTTTTGTCATGTAAATCAAAGAGAGGAGCTTGTGCCAAATGTTATGGCTGGGATCTTGGCTATAATCATCTGGTTAGAAATGGTGTAGCTGTTGGTATTATTGCCGCTCAGAGTATTGGTGAGCCGGGTACCCAGTTGACCATGAGAACTTTTCATACTGGTGGTGTGGCCGGAAGCGGGGATATCACCCAAGGTTTGCCAAGGGTAGAAGAGATTTTCGAGGCCCGGCCGGTAAAGAAGCCGGCAATTATTGCGCCGGTGTCTGGCACGGTAGAGATAGTTAATAATGAGATCACTAGGGAAAAATTGATTAAGATTGCTGGTGTAGAGACAGAAGAAGAGAAGTTTTTTGTGCAAGGTAAAAACCAGGAAAAGGTAGCAGTTAAAAATAATGCCAAGGTAAAAAAGGGAGATATTTTAGTGGAGGGGCAGAAAAAAATCAGAGCGCCATTTGACGGCAAGGTGGTGATAGAAGAAGAAAACGAGAGCCGGACAATACTCAAGGTGGTCAAAGAAGAAGAAGTGGTCAAAGAGATGGAGATAGGTCGTGGAGTGACGATACTCGTCAATAATGGAGATTGGGTAGAAAAGGGAGATCAGCTGACCAGTGGCTCGATAGATCTTTTTGAGCTTTATAAACTCAAAGGCCAGAGGGCAGTAGAAAATTATGTGATTAAAGAAATACAATATGTTTATTCTTCACAGGGTCAGCCGCTTAATGATAAACATATTGAAGTTATTGTGAAAAAGATGTTCTCCAAGGTTTTGATTGAAGACGCAGGCGATACACTGTTTTCACCCGGAGAAGTTATAGAGAAAGTCGACTTGGATGAGGAAAATGAAAAGATGGATAAGGAGAAAAAACAAAAGGCCATTGCCAATACAATACTACTTGGTATTACTAAATCATCTTTAGCTACACAGTCATTTTTGTCAGCGGCTTCTTTCCAGGAAACAACAAGAGTCCTTATTGACGCGGCTATTACCGGAAAGGTTGATCATTTGAGAGGGCTTAAAGAGAATGTGATTATAGGCAAGCTCATACCCTGTGGTAGCGGCTATGATAAAGAGGCATATCTGCCGAAAAGAGAAGTGGAAGTAGAGGAAAGCGAGGAGGCGGTAGGGCTGGCAGAGGAAGCTTAGGAAATATTTAAAACATCCCTAGTGAGAACTGGGGATGTTTTATTTTTGTAATTTTTTAACAAGGGGCTTTGCTTTAGGTGGGCTAAATTAAGCTTTGTTTTTTAGTAGCTTGATGGCTTCCAAAGAAAGTGCTTTTGTATTTTTGGGGGCGCCCCCAAGAGTTTTTATTTCCTTGGCAGTAAACCATTTTAGGTTGGTGGTCTCTCCATTTTGCGGATTAATTTTATTAGATTTAGCTGAAGCATAATAGATAAAGTCTATATGTTGGTGGAATTGATTGATATTTTCCAGCAAGATGTGCATGGGGCGAAATAATTGCTTGGCATCTCCCATTTTTATTTGTTTATCAGGATTATACATTGTTATTTCTAGGCCAGATTCTTCTTTTATTTCGCGCAAGGCGGCTTCCTGCGGCAATTCATCGCGGTCGATATGGCCTCCAACAGGAATCCAAATACCGAGCTTTTTGTGCAAATGTAAAAGCACTTTATTTTTGTGTACTATTATGGTTGTAGCGGTAAAGTGTCTTGTTATTTCCATATGGAAAATAGCGAAGCGAGTGATGTCCGCATAACGTACGCGTGTATGTGATGTCCGCCGTTAGGCGGATATGGGCGAAGGTTCACCGATAGGGGAACCGTAGCCACATACACGCTGTTATATGATGTACGCTTTTTCTTTTAACCCAATAGGGTCGTTTTTCTGTTATAGATCAAATTGATTTTTCATTTGGCGGGGGCGCAAGAGGGAAAATCAAAAAGGGTGAATTGCGCCCCCCGCCAACACAATCGTATTAATTATAGTGCTCCACCTAGTCGTATATACCCGTCGTAAGGGGCCGGTGCTTTTTCTCCTGTGATACCTTGGTCAAGGTCGAAACCAATTGATCTATCGGCAAGTCCCTCATCTTTTCCTATTGCGGAAAATAATACTGAATTTGCGCTGGTGTCTGGCACTTTTTCTTCCCGACGAAAAAAAGATAATTCTGCGTCTGAATCGCACTCACGATCTAAATTTATGGATGACGCTCTAATATCCGTTTCGTCAAGTAGGTCAGCAACATTTTGTCTGCCTTCCATGCTGTCGCGCGCAACATGTGCGTTGCCTAAAATCGCTAACATTTTTCCGCCACCTTCAACAACTTCGCGAATTTTTTGCATCATGAAGATATCTCGTTGTTTTTCCAGTTCCGCCTCTTTTGCCTTTAAAGTCTCCATTGTCACGCCATTGCGTCCAAGTGATTCCATACCCCGATCAAGTTCCTGGTTTGTGCCATAAGTCGCATTTGCGTCTATACAAGATGGACGCAAGCCAGACTGGCGTATTGCTTCTAACAAACGGTAATTTTTGTCCAAATGGTTTTTGAATAAAAAGTTTTTTTTAAACATTTTTTGTTGTTCAAAAGCGAACATTTCATCAGTTACGCCCTCTCGTTTGATAGCACGGTATTGTCCTCCTTCATCTCGTTGAAAATCAAATAATGGTTGATTTTTAGGGTCAACACCAGCAGTAAGCTGTTCTCGAAATAATTGGTGATATTCATCTACTCGCTCGTAGTCGGTCGGGTCGTCTGCGTCGTCAAATTTGCCGGTAGTCATATAATGATCAACTGCCTCTTGATAATACGCTGGTATTTCTAAACCTATATGCGTTGTGCCAGCGGCCTTGGCTTGTTCAAGAAATCTTGCTGTTGCTCTTTTTTCAACAGTTTCGTGGGTGTGTATTTCGCCAAGTAAAACAACATCGTTGCCACGTATTTTATCCGATAAGTATTCGCCCGCATTTTTTGCTCGCTCTCTCACTTGACCCATATCTACTTGTGATTCTAATCTGCTACGTTCTTTTGAACCTATCCCTAGCTGTTTTTCGCCAACGTAAAATCCAGTAAAAAATTTATTCTTCTCTTTTGGTTTATTTCTCCCTCTCTCAAATAAACCTCCTGTTAAAAAATTAGCGACGGACAAAAATCGCTCCTTCATTCGACCAAGAGATAAGTCCAGCCGGCGTAATTTATCCGCTGTTTCTTTTTGAATTTCGGCAAATTGCGCATTTAGTTCGGGCGGAAATTCGGCACTTGTTTGTTCCTTGCTTTGCAAAGCTGAGAGTGTATCATGTCCGGCTTTCAGCCCTGCGTCTGTTTCTGTATCAATTTCTCTCTGGATTTTAGAAATATCCGGCAGGCGTTCACGCTCCGGAGTTTCTGGCGGTTTTTCCGCGGTCGCTTCCCGCTGGGCTAATTTTTCAATTTCCGGATTGGTCATACTGATTGATTTGTTTTTTAACATGCTCAATTTTCAGCGCGTCAATTTTTGCTTGTGCTTCTTTTACGATTTTATTTTTTTCATGCGCAATATCTTGCACACTAGCCTGGTAGTGAGAGAGCAATTTCATGAGCAATTTTGTGATGTTTGTATTCATACGGCTTTTTGTTTTGAACGTTCTTGTGAGTAGATAAATACTAGTTTTGAATTGCCTTTTTCAGCTTTGATACCAATATCACCAATTTGATTTACATCATATCCAAAATTTTGAAGATGTGGCTGTAATTTTTCCGCCTCACCTTTGGGAATGAGCAAGTGCAAACCCTCGCGCGGAATTGATGGATCATTAATTGTTTCAGTGTCAACAAACAAAATGATATTTTGTTTTTGTTCCAATAATTCTACCAGCTTACCGACATCTTTTGCCTCAAGACCGCTGGCCTCAATCGTTCGTTTAGCCAAATCGCCGACTTCTGTGATATCTTTTCCTTTCATTGCCGATAGTGTATTTTCTTCGGCTTGTTCAATCGCGGCTCTTTCAGTGTCTAGCACCGAACTCCTGTCAAAAGAACGGATGCCGACCTGTTCGCCGTATGCTGTGTTGGCGACAAGTTTTTCTTGGCCAGGTAATCCCACGTAGTATGTTTCAATCGCGTGCGGTTTTTGAGGTTTGTCTTTTGTTTCTGGAGCGGGTTGTTTAAGTCTGGATTCTTTTGCGATTTGTTCTTGATTGATTTCTCGTGATCTGTTAGGCATATGTTTTAAAAATATATATTAAATTGTATTCGCTTGCGAGGGATGGAGCAAGCGAATACACCTTGTTTTTCCCTCATAAAATAATTCGTTTCCGCAGCGATAGCGGAGGAAACACCATATTAAATGAAAAATCAATTTGATCGTTATAGAAAAACGGGCGACTGCAGGAGCCAAAAGAAAAAGCGTATTTCATACAACGTTTCGGCATATCTGATGTTTGCCGTAGCGTAGCGGAGGCAAATATGGGTGGAGGCTTTTGTATAAAAGCCGTAACCAGATATGCCGTGTTATGTGATGTGCATGTTTTACTTTAATCCCGATAGCAATCGGGCTTGCTCTAAAAAAGAATTTTAATTTTGTTTTTTTGTTTTGGATTTTGGGCAGAGGGGTTAGGGGTGAATGCCCAAAATCCAAAACTCCTTATTTTGTTTGAGGGAGGGGCAAGAGGGGAAATAAAGGGGTGAATTGCCCCAACCGAAAACGCTCTATTTCTTTTTTGTATAATATTTATCAAATTTTTTCACAATATTCGGGCTATAAAAATCTTTTCTGGAACTTTTTGTATTATCAGGATCAAGATAGCGTGTTCTGCTCAAATTTTTGTCTTTCATTAATTCTTTACGAAGTTTGTGAAATTTACCGTTCGTCTTAAAATCACCAAATCGTTTATTTAATTCTTTTACTAAACCGCGATAATCAAGCGGATATTTTTTCTTTAAAATTTCTTCCTCTTCAAGCCTCATGGCTGGCGCATTTGGATCATCTGTTATTTGAACGCCTAAACCGTTTTTACTTTTTCCTGCAACTATTGAAACTGGTTTGACATCTCCAATAAGTCTTAATACTGGCTTTCCTTTTTCTTGAAAATTACCCTGATTTATAAATTTTAATTTTGGAATCAGTTTTTTATCTATGACAAGCGTTCCACCTTTCCCAGTTATTTCTCCGCCGATAGTATCCATAATTGCCGCGTTTGTTGGACCAATTTTTGATATTTTTTCAAAATGCTCCAGCCAGCCTTTTCTTTCCTCTTCTTTAACAAAATCAAACATCGCTATTATTTCCGGATATTTTATCCTTTCACTTCTTGCATTGTAGCGATAATAAATATCTGCCTCTTTTAATTCGCCATCATTTTTTAGACACACAATCGGTTTTGTCTTTGCTTGTTGCGTATACAATAATCCAATTTTTTTGGTATTTACGGTTATTTCAAATTTTTCAAAAATTATTTCTGGGGCAAAGACACTGTTTAGGTACGCGGTAATTTTAGCTTCGTCCACCTCTTCAAAATTATTGCTTTGAAGTCCAACAAGATCACGCGGTTTATCTTTTATCCCGAAAACAATATATCCGCCCTTATTGTTTGCAAAAGCAACCATGCTTTTTGCGTATTTGTCTTTTGAATTCCAGTTGAAAGATTCTTTAAATTCAAGCCACCCACTTTCACGCGAGATTATTCTATCTGCGATTGTTTCGTGGAACAAAAAAATCTTGTTGTATTCATCGTTATTTTTAAAATCATTGCTCATATTTATTTTAGATCAAAAACTTCCCACCCTTTCATTGATGAATCAAAAGAATACTTTGCGTTGCGGTTAATTTTCCAGCCATTCGGGCCGTCTTGGACGGCTATACCGCCGTCAAAATCTTTTCTGCCTTTCAGCCACGCTTGCAAGGCCTCCGCTTTATATTTTGTATCGTTACTCTCGGCGGTAATACCAGCTTTTGTATCAATAATTATAACGCCCTTTTTAGTCTTAATGATCCAGTCAGGATAAAATAGTTTTTCTTTGTTCTCATCGGGGTTATAGTAGGAAATTGAAAAATGCTCACTTCCATTGTCGCCGTTTTTATGCCACCAAATTACGCTTTTATTTTGAGGCGATTCGAGAAACTTGATAAAGTTTTTCTCATTATCGTTTCCGCCGAAAAGCCCTGCTTGAGTTTTTTCAAACCAAAAAGGTTCCATTGCTGATTTTTTGACCGCCAATTCCTCGTATTGATCGGTAAAAAATAATGCTTCGCGCGGTATTTCAATATGCTCCACGCGCTTCGCGCGTGCCGCTTTTTTATTTACTTCTTGCTCACGGACAGGGCGATATGCTAAAAGTGCATCACCGATTACTGGCGCGAGTGCGCCAGCTTCACCAACTAAATCGTTCACAATAACTTTGTAAACGTCCGCGCGTGAAAGTTTTAACTTCTCCATTAGATAAATATTGAGTGCGGTTTTGAGCTTGCCCCATGAACGTTCTGGCGCAAATTTACGGTTTTCGTCGGTTTGTTTGGCGACAATTTTGAAACACAATAGATTATATAATCGTTCAAGATCATGGCGAGACATTTCTTCATCATAACTCCCGCCTTCTTCAAAAAGCTCCTTTGTAAAATTGTCATAATCGTCAATTTCCACACCGACAATTAAGCCGTTTGTAACCTTGGGCTTTAGGTTTAGCTTTTTTGTATCCAGTTTTTTATCCGCTACTTGCTTGAAAGTATTTTGGAATGAATCACCCAAGTCGTTATAGTCCGCACGTGTCATAAAGACGGATTCCAGTTTGATCGGTTCAACATTTTTCTTGCGATAACTGCCGTTGATTGCGGGACGGTTTTCGGTTTTGGATTTTGCGTATTCCGCCAAAACTTCGTTGCGCTTATAGTTAGTGTAAAGATAACCAAGATTAAGTTCGGGGTTGGCAAAGTGGGTGCCAAATGGCATACGTAAAATACGCCCGACGGTCTGTATTGCAAAAGTCGGATTCTTTATCTCGCGGAACATCACCAACACGCTCGCGCGCGGACAATCCCAGCCAGTCGCGACGGCTTGTTTGAACAAGAGAAACGAAACAGGCGAGTTGTGTTTTTCTAAATCTTCCAAATTTTCTTTTTCCTTGGAGAGCCAAACGGCAATTTCATCGTTTTTTACACCTTTGCGTTTTAGATACTCCAATACAATCGTCTGTTTAGTTGTGTCACTCGTTTCTTTGCTTGCTTGATCGTCATTTGGAAGTTGAATTAAAACAAGTGGATTAACTTCAACGCCGATCTTTTTGTACAAATCAATCAATTCTTTCCGTTTGGAATACGCTAATTCCAAAAGCATTTCGTCTTGGTCAAGTTTTTTGACGGCTTTCTGTTTTAAATCTTCTTCTGTCTGAAAAACAATTTTTTCTTTGATTAACCCTGCTTCAACGACATCACTTCGCTTTGCTTCAACATATCCCGCAGTTTCGGCGCGAGTAGGAATATATTTCGGCGTAGCCGACACGCGAAGCGTGATTTTTGGTTTGATAAGTCCATCCACCACTTCCATAGCAAGATCGGTGTCGCTTCCGATATGTTCCTCATCAATAATTACAACAATTTTGCGTCCTGCGTCGTGGGTTTCGTTGATAAAATTATCAAAAGTCAACCCTTGCTCATTTTCACGGCGTAATTTACGACTATCCTTGCTTTTGCCTTTTATTTTCTGCCAGTTTATAAAAAAGACATCATTTTGATGAAGTTTCTCGCGCGAAAGGTCGTTTAAGTCAATTAAATCAAGCTCACTTGCTCCGCCATAATAATCAAAAAGTTTCTTTTTGCTCTGTTCGTAAGAATCCTCGCTGAAAGAAAACCACACAAAAGCTACATCATTGCCCTGAAATCGGGGATCGCTGACAATATCGCGCAAAAATTGTGCCAACATTATCGTTTTACCGCTTCCAGTCGGCGATTTAAAAACAAGCGGTATATTTTGATTTGGCAATTTCCACAAATTCAAAAACTGATCTTTGAGTTGTGATATTGCTGTTTCTTGAAATGGTTTTAAAGCAAACATAATTATATCCTGTTAATTTCTTTGTAAACTTCAATAATCGGCTCTGGAATATCTTCGACTCTGATATTCGCGGACGAATACTCGCCTTTGTATTCGTTTTTACCCCAGCTGAAAATATATAAAGCCGTCGGTAAATTTTTCTTTTCCAATTTGGCTATTAACTCGCCGAGCTTTGTCTTGTCTTCCTTAAAATAAATTGCGGTTAATTTTCCATTACCTTCAAAAATTTGCCACCAATCATTTTTCTCAATTTCATTGAGCGTATCTTCTCGCACCCCGATCATTTCGCCTGCTTCGTAGGTTATGCGGATTTTCGCTTCGTCCGGCACTTTGTGGATTTGCTCAATGTCCACGAGGTCGGTTTGGTAATAAAAAAGATTACTTGGAATACCAGCGACTCTCTCATTTTTTTTGTTCTTGTAGCCGTTAATAACTGCCTTAATACGCGGATAGCAAACTGATTCAGCAATTCCGCCGTTTCCACCGTTGTTGTTTTCGTTGTTGGTGCAAAGAATAAATTTACGATTGCCACCGTCAATCTTGTTCATTTCTAAAACAGCGTGTCCAGTTGTCCCAGATCCAGCGAAAAAATCCAAAACATTTGCATTTGGACGCGATCCTACAACGGCAAAGAGACAATCGTAAACAGTATAGAGTGACTTAGGAAAGTCAAAATCACACTTTGGTAATATCTCACGCAAAAGTTTTGTTCCGTATTCACTTGCGTCGTATTTTTTGTCAGTCCAAACAGTTTTATAAGTGCCGTAATCTTTCGCAATCATTATTTGAACAATGCCACCGCGTGATTCTTTAATTTGGAGGATGTCTTTTATTTCTTCAACGCTTTGTCGTGCGTATCGCCATTTTCGCTCGACACCTTTTTCGTCAATCGGCCAAATATAAATACTACCGTCTTTTTGTTTTTCGTTTGCCGATTTTGGATGAAATTCGTTTGACGCAACATCACCAAAACCAATAATCTTTCCACCTTTTAGGATAATTGGATAAAAACAATTTTTTGCGTCTGTTCGCTCTGATTCATTACCCCAGTTTCGCAAGTTTGAAACATAAATCTCTTCTTCGGTAAGTGAGCGATCTCCGATAGCTTTCTTGTTTTTTGGGGCAACAAAAATTGCGTATTCGTGAGTGTAAGAAAAGTTTGTGCCTTGAACGCCCTTTGGATTATGTATGATCGTTATAGCGTGCTGTTCGTGTGCTGGAAATAACTGCTCAATCAAAACACCTAAATGAGCCTGTTCGTTATCGTCAATCGCGCAAATCAGTACGCCATCATCTTTCAGCAGGTTTTTTGCCAAATTAAGGCGATGACGCATAAACGAGAGCCACTTACTGTGTCGGTATTCGTCATCCTTGTCTACATAGTCATTGTTATATTTCCAGTTTTTTGCGCCTGTATTGTATGGCGGATCAATATAAATAAGATCAATATTTTTTTTGTGTGTGTAACTGAGGACCGAGAGCGCAAGATAGTTGTCGCCCTCAATCATTAAATTGTTCGGATACGCATCATCAGAATTAAGGCGGTTTTTGAGAACCTCTTTTAAAACAGGTACTTTAATTTTTGACTGCTCAACCACATCTTCTTTTTTGTCTTCAAAAACCAACCCAAGATTATTTTTCTTAAGTTTTCTGATTTGAGCTTCAAGCTCCGCCACTTTCTTTTGTAAATTATTATCTGTCATAGTTATTTGGCTAAACATTATTATTGTATTCGTATTCCCCTTAAAAATAAATCGTTTTCGGAGCGGAGCGGAGAAAACACCTTATACCCCTTTCTAATAAATAAAAAAACAAAATTTAAATTCTTTTTTAGAGCTGGGCGATAGCCCAAAAGTAAAACATGCATTTCACATAACGTTCGCCGATATGAGAAGTTTCGCACACTCCTTATTAAAATTCAATAATTGTGTGCGAAATTTGGGTGAGAGAAAAAGTGCCTCCATTAAAAGTTAAAAATGCACTTTTTCTTGAACCTCATATCGGCTGTTGTACGATGTACCAATAAATTCTTCATCAAAATGAATTGGGGATTTACTCGCTCAAATGCTCAAACTTTTCTTTCCACGTCTTTAGTTCATCAAATATCGGATCAACAAAATCACTTTCCTTGTACTTGAAAATGGCGTTCGCGTTTCGCATACAGTATTTGAGTTGTTCAATGCTGTCTTGGCTGGCGTACCACTTGAAAGAATCTAAAATATCGGCAGTTTTTATGATAAGCGCATCCCGTCCGTTTTTTACACAGCGCTGGATGAGTTCGGCGGTTTTCTCATGTTTATCTTCAATGGTGTCGTCTTTCGTATTAGCAAGAACAAGTTTCAATACTTTTTCTCCGAACTCATCTTTTACCATGTCTTCCGTTGCGTTAGACCATTCAATGGCGTCATGGAGCAAGCCAGCCAAGACAGCATCTTCGGAGTAACCGTGATTATATAGATATACACCAACTCTGATGTCGTGAAACAAAACTGGTTTTCTGCTATTTTCATCAGAAGGTGGAAAATGTTGTACTAAAAAGCGAACGCCATTTTCAAACTTTATATTAAGTGATTTTGTCATAGTGATTTCTTAAGAGTAAATCCCCAATTCATTTTTATTGAAAAAGAGAAGAATTTATTGGTATTTCGTACAACGTTTGCGTGTATCTGAACTTTTCATCCCGATTTATTGGGATGGATTTTGTTTATCAGATAACGTTTTATGTTTTAAACTCCGCCCAAGTCCTCATCAAACTAAGGGATGAAAATTTGGGCGGAGGGAAATTGGCACTCCTTAAGGATTTAATTAACGCCAATTTTCCGTAGCCAGATACACGCTGTTATGTGATGTAGCCAGAAATTTCTTTTCCTTATTATTTTTTTTTGGCAATTTATTTAGTAACTTTAAAAGTTTTTGTTATTGAAGTTATTTCTTGTCGTCTTGCTGACATTTCATTATTAACTGTTGCTTGACTCCATACTTCTGCAAAGACATATTGGCTACTTTCATCCAGAGATTTTTTGGGTACATTGGGCAGATCAAATGCTTGTATTTTATTCCATTGTTCTTTAGTAAAGACGGAAATTCCAAATATGTCTGATTGGGCGGGAAATCCAAAATAAACAGTTGTAATCATCGTATCTCCCATAAGCTCTCCCGCCGGAGAAACACCTTTTGTCCAATTGCTCGTTTCTGTTTTAGTGATATAACCTTTCCAAGTTTGTGGAAAAGTCAAACTAAATCCATATTGCGAATTACTGTAAACAATTTCTTTTGGAACAACAGGTTGATTGTTCTGATTTTGGTTTGTTGTTGGTTGCGTTACCTGTTGATTTTGGTTTTGACTTGCTTGCTGGAGTTGATCAATTTGGTTTTGTAATAGCGTGATTTGTTGTTGAAAAGATTGCTCGGACGACTTTAGGCGTGAAGATTGTAAAGCGTAAACTACACCGCCAATGACTAACGCAGTAATAACAATGGCTCCAACTATTACCCAAATACTTACTGGATTTTTTTCTTGGGGCATATTTTGTTCATTCATAATTTTTTAGTTAAATGTTAAATTACTTATATTTTATCACAAGTTATGTTCGACCTGAAATAAATTGCCAAAAAAAATCTAAAAAATGATAAAGAAATTTCTGGCTATTTCATATAACGTTTCTGGATATGAGAAGTTTACAAAAATACCTTTAAAAATCAATTTTTGAATTTTTGTAAATTTGGAAGAAAGAAATTTGGCTTCCTTTAATTATTTTTTGTGCCAAATTTATTGAACCTCATATCCTTTGTTATCGGATGTAATTTAATAATTTTCGGTCGGTGTCAGTAATTCGTTTATTTTATTTTTTATTTCTTCAAAATTTATATTTTTCTGGTGTCTAATATGAAGACTTTTTATTCCTGCTGATTCTAAAGCCATATTTACAAAATCATCTCTTTCTTGTCTATCGCTTCTATTGTGTGTCTTTCCATCATATTCAATAGCAATTATTGGTTTTATATATTGTTTTTCAAAGATAACAAAATCAATTGTTTTTCTATTTATCTTATTTTGGTAAGTCCAAAACTCTTTTTTTGAAGAAGTAACTTGGATAATATTGCTCAATACAATTTGTGGGAAAACAATATATTCAGCAGGAATAATTTGTTGTAAGCCTTCAAAAAATTGTCTTTCTGGTATGTTTAATAAAAAGTCTTTTCTTCTGAATGGTAAAACTTTCTCTTCTTGTTGAAGAAAAATAGAAATTTTATCCTTAAAAAAATAAAATAAAATTCCAAGGGTTATGACGATTATTATTAGTAAAATTTTCATAGTTTGGTAGAAAATTATTAAATTATTTCCGATAACGTTTCGGCATATCTGATGTTTTCGCCGAATTTGTTAATCTATACTTAAATATTAGCAGGTTCTTTTTCATTTCGGAAGACTTTCTATTGACCACCGAGCAGAGGCGAAAATATGGGCGAAACAAAAAGGACATTCCTTTAAAAAATATTTGAGTCCTTTTTGTGTAGCCAGATATGCCGTGTTAGACGATGCTTTTTGGAGGCAAATTTCCACCCAAACGTCATAAAAATTTTCTTTTTTCATATTGATATTTTGAGGCTATTTATCCCGCCAATCTTTATCAGTCCTAGTCCTATGAATCTTCTGTAAAGAATTTTGTTGTTTTAATAACTGCATGTAAGAATCTCTAATCAAATATTTTTTTCGAACTTCAATATTATTTCTAAAAAAATTGTACAATGACACCCACTGATCAATAGATAATTGGGTAGGTTTAACATGCAAATTGAACTTTAAATCTTTTGCGAGCCTTCGAAACTGTTTATTTGTGAAAACTTTAGCAAAACTTTCTTTTAGTGTAGATTTGAATTGGCTGAAACCATAAACTACAAAATTTTTCCATTCAAATAAATCTTTATCGTCTATTAAAAACTTATCTAAACGCCTAAGACGGAATAAAACCACTTCTACTCGTGGAGACGGCTTAAAATCATTGCGTTTAAAATGATGCGCAATAAATGGTGTGAAATGAGTTTTGATAAAAAGCGACTTTATTGATTCAGCAGGCTCACCAAGATATTTTAAGGCAACTTGTTTTTGAACGAAAAGATAAATATCTTCAGATAGTCGCTTTTGGTCGCTCAATTGACGGATAATGTCAGCAGTATAATTAAACGGTATATTGGAAAAAATTTTGTAGTTTTTATCAGCAGGAAAGTTATAATTCAGAATATCTTGGTTTACTATTCGGACGTTCGAAGCCAATTCAAATCTTTTTCGCAAGTCATTGTACAATTTTATGTCCTTCTCTATTGCAATAACTTCCTTACTGTACTTGCGGAGAGTGTCGGTAATTTCGCCAGTTCCTGCACCAATATCAAAAACTAAATCATTCGTAGAAATACTTGATCCTTTGATTAGAGATTCTACTAATTCCTTGTTCTTAACAAAATTCTGTGAAAACTTAATATCCCTCATAATGGTTCTTGAAATAGCCTCAAAATATTAAAGAAAATTTTTTCACCATACTTCACAAATTTGCCTCCAAAAAATTTCGTCTAAC
>JAAZOM010000030.1 GCA_012797775.1 Candidatus Kuenenbacteria bacterium
ATAGACAGAAAACGGTTTAATTTGTATTTAAAAGAAATGGAATTTAGATTTAACCACCGGAAAGATGATAATTTGGCTAATATTATTAAAAAAATTATTAAAAAACATTACTAATTATTTGTCTGTTCTAGACAAGCACCTTTTTTTATTACATCTCCAACTATCTCTGGCGGCACCAATATAGGAATATATTTTTTATAAAAATATTTTCCAAAAGCCAAATATAATACATCAAATTCTTTATCAAAAACAGTTTCTGTCGCTGGGCCAACGTTCCTAGTAAAAAAAGCAATTTTACCAAATTTAACCATTCTTTTCTTGCTTTTTACTAAAAAATCCTCAATTACCAAGCAATCATCTTCAACTCTATAAACAGCATCGTATTTATCATACAAATATTCATATGTACTGTTATACATTGAATTATTTCTGCCCAAAGCATCAAAAAACTTAGACCAAGAAAATTTATAAGCTGGCGCCTGCCACTGGATATTATTACTCATAATTTTATTTGTTTTTATATGATCCAGAAATTACTAGTTACTTCCTTCTTCCAACTTCTCCCTCAAATATTCCCTCAACTCCCCGACCGCCACCCTCTCCTGTTTCATCGTCTCAATATCTCTAACCGTCACTTTTTTATCCTTGGCTGTTTCAAAATCCACGGTCACGCAATATGGCGTGCCGATCTCATCTTGCCTCCGATAACGCTTGCCGATGGATCCTGTCTCATCATATTGCGTCATCCAATTCTCCGCCAGACTGTCTTTGATCTCATGCGCTGTTTTTTGTAATTCTTCTTTTTTGGATAATGGTAAAACCGCCACCTTGATCGGCGCTAGACTTTTGTGTAAATGCAAGACCACTTCTTTTTCGTGCTTGGCCTCATCATCGCCCGAACGCGTTTCTACCTCCTCATAGCCATTGAGTAAAAACGCCAACATCGCCCGACCCGCGCCATCAGAAGTTTCTACAATATAAGGTATATATTTTTCTTGAGTGACTTGATCAGTGTAGCTCAAATCCACGCCGGAATACTCACCGTGCCGGCTCAAATCCCAATTCCCGCGATTGTGCACACCAGCCAATTCTTTCCATCCGCCAAACGGCGAATCAAATTCGATATCCCAGGCCGCCTTGGCATAATGCGCCAATTCTTCTTTACTGTGTTGACGCCAACGGATAAATTCATCTTTCATACCCAGCTCTTTATACCATTGCATTCTTTTCTCGCGCCAATAATCATACCACTTATCCGCTTCTTTGGGATTCACAAAAAACTGCATCTCCATCTGCTCAAATTCTCTAGTCCGGAAAATATAATTGCCCGGCGTGATTTCATTACGAAATGCTTTGCCGATCTGCGCGATACCAAAAGGCATCTTTTGTCTAGAACTGTCTAGGATATTCTTGAAATTTACATAAATACCCTGGCAGGTCTCTCCCCGCAAATATGCTTGAGAGGTTTCATCCTCCACCGCGCCGATAAATGTTTTCATGAGTAAATTGAAATTTCTCGGTTCGGTCAATTCGCCTCCGCATTCTGGACAAACTATATCTTTTATATCTTTTGGTTTTTCTTTGCGCGCATCCAAATCCGGCTTCATACTCGCCGCTTCGAGCAAATGATCGGCCCGAAATCTTTTCTTGCAATCCTTGCAATCCACGAGTGGATCAGAAAAACTCTCCACATGGCCTGATGCCTCCCAGACTTTCGGGTGCATGATGATCGCACTATCCAAACCCACCACGTCATCGCGCTTTTGCACCATCACTTTCCACCAGGCTTTCTTGATATTATTTATCAATTCCACGCCAAGCGGCCCATAATCATAACAACTCCCAAATCCGCCATAAATCTCTGATGATTGAAAAACAAAACCCCGCCTTTTGGCGAGTGAGATCAACTTATCCATTTTTGTCATCTCTTTTTCTTTTGACATATATTTTTAAATCTTACTAAATTTATCGTGAACGAAGCGAAGGACCCCATATCATAGTTTATTTATCTAATTCCTTTTCTCTATCTTTCACCCAATTATCATCATATTGGGGAAAATGTTCTCTATTATCAACCACATGTTGCAAAGCTTCCTTGGCTTTTGCTGGATCTATCTCTAAAAGCTGCCGCCAATCTCTTGTATCTCTAATTCCAAATTTTTCAAACCACTCGG
>JAAZOM010000031.1 GCA_012797775.1 Candidatus Kuenenbacteria bacterium
CGGAGGGAGTGAGATTCGAACTCACGAGGCCCGTGAAGGCCTAACAGTTTTCAAGACTGTCCCGTTCAACCGCTCCGGCATCCCTCCGAGCTGGCGCCAATGCGCTCACTTTTTCTTCTATCTCACTGCCCCAATCTGCATATACCAACCTTGCGGCTTCTTACACAGGGGGCACTTACCCGGCGCACTTTTACCCTTGTGAATATAACCACAATTCAAACATTTCCACTCCACCTCTTCCTCGTTCTCAAATAATTTTCCCTGCTCCAGCCGATCAGCCAAAACAGTATAACGTTCCGCATGTTTTTCCTCAACCTCAGAAATTTCTTGAAACAAACGAGCTGCCTCAACCACTCCCTCTTCCTCGGCTACTTTTTTAAAATCAGGATACATCGTCCCAAACTCATATTCCTCTCCTTCAGCTGCATGTCTCAAATTTTCAAGAGTTGTGCCCACTGGGTGAATATCATAAGTATTGGTCATCTCTGTCTTTTCTTTTAATAATTCCAATTCCTCTTCGGCATGCGCCCGCTCGTTGTCTGCTGTTTCCTCAAATACACTTGCTATCCATTCATAACCCTCTTTACGTGCCTGTTTGGCAAAAAAAGTATACTTATTTCTGGCCATTGATTCACCCGCAATAGCTTTGAGTAAATTCTCTTGTGTTTTTTTCATATTTTTTATTTAATTGCTAATAATTTTTAAAACAATCCATGACTATTAAAGCATTGGGTATATTTTTTGTCTTCAGTTGCCAAATGCCCCGCCAGCCAGTCTTCCAAAAAGCCTATCAACTCAGCCATCACCTCGTCCCCCTCTTTTTGATATCTCTCCTTAAACTTTAGCACATCAGCCAAAAGCTCGCTATGCTTTTTCTTGTGCTCCTCGGCTAGCTCATAGCCAAATTTATCAAAATATTTTTCCTCGGTCGCAAAATGAAAACTGGCATATGCTTCCAGCTGGCGCAAAATATTTGGCAGCTCTTTCTTTCTCTCAGCCTTATAGACTACCTCATAAAGACTATTCAAAATCGCAAGAAATGTCTGGTGTTGATGATCTATCTCTTTAACGTTCACGCTTAGTTCTGGTGTCCATGGTATTGGCATATATGTAAAATTAATTTTATAACTTGGCGGAGAGGGCGAGATTCGAACTCGCGAGACCCATGAAAGGCCTACCGCTTTTCGAGAGCGGCCTGTTCAACCACTCCAGCACCTCTCCACAAATTCATCTCCACTATATCATTTTGCCCCGCAAAAATCAAAAAGCCCTGAATCTTCAGGGCTCTCCCTATTTACTTCACCCTATTCTTCCTGAACGGGCTTTGCTTTCTTTCTCCTGACTACTTTTTTTGCTACTGCTCTCTGTCCTTTCACTGGCGACATAGATTCTTCTTTCACTGGACTTGCCAATAAATTACTAGTCTGAGCCGGGCCCAAGGTAACCACAGCCAACCTGACAATCTTGCTCTCCACCTCGTCTTCGTTTAATTTTTGAAAAAATAATACCCAAGATGAAATCTCAAAAACATTCAACACCGCCGCGATAACAAACATCACTGCCAAATAAATTGTTGCCACCAAAAATAAAGTTATTTGTGCCAACAAAACAGAGCCCACATAAGTCGTAGTCAATAAAGCAAAAACATAAATAACGATTGGGAAAATTAAATACTTAAATATAGCATTTAAAATAATTCCTACTACCAAAAAAACAAACCATAGAATTACTGCCATTTCCACAGAAGCCAACCAATTTCTTTTGAACATACCCCAAGCCTCACTCAGAGCCGCTCTCAGGCTCCTGTCTTTGTTAACAATAAAAATTAAACTATATCTTATTATGAAAGACAACACCACCCCTATCGGCACTAAAATAATAAAAGAAATTGCCACAAATAAACTAGTAATTGAATTGGCATATTCCGGCTTGAAAATCAAAACCAAAAAAGGCAAACTAAAAATCAACAAAATAACCAAGGCCACCACGGCCATTAATAAATTTAATAAAAGTAAAGGCCAAAACTTTTTTCTACCATGTGCCAAAACTTCACCAAAAAATAATCTCCTGCCCTGATCTGCCTCTCTCGCCCCATAAATCAAAGCACCCTGAGAAACAATAGACAGCCACAGCAGAAAAAAACCCAGAGCCAACATAATAATGAATAAAAGCACCACCCAAATATTAATATTAGCTATTACCTGGGACCATTCTAGCGTCCCAAGCGTCACAAAAAACTCCTTCGCCCTGATCAACCAATCTCCCCCATTGCTAGCCTCATCAACGCTAAAATTTATATTATAAATTCCCGCACTGCCAAAAACAGCGGCGAACAATCCAAAAAACCATAAATATTTAAAGTGGCTGGTTATGTTCCAGGCCTGTTTTAATATTGGCCTATATACTTGCTCCATAATATTAAATTTAATTTTTTATTTTGTATTTTTATTATACCACATCTACAAACACCGCACCAAATACTTATTCATCTTTTGTGGCCCTGCCAGACCTAGTCCTTTTTTCTGCGCTGTTATCTTTTGGCTTCTCTCCCACAATTTTTTCAAATTCCTCCCTTTCCAAAACCTCTTTTTCCAAAAGCTCGCTCGCCACTCTTTCTAACTGCTCTTTGTTCTTTGTTAAAATATTCATCGCTCCCTTATAAGCATCATCTATATATTCAGCGACCTCTTCGTCTATTTTCTCCGCCAACTTCTCTGAATAATCGCGCTGTTCACTTATCTCCTTACCCAAAAATATCAATTCTTCCCTTTCGCCAAATGTTCTCGGTCCAAGTCTTTTACTCATGCCATATTGCATTATAAGGTCTTTAGCCAAATCAGTCGCTCTCTTTAAATCTGACGTCGCGCCAGTGGTGACCTCCCCAAAAATCAACTTTTCTGTTGTATACCCGCCAAGCAAAACAGCCATGTCGTCCAAAAATTCTGAATAGGCATGCATATGTTTATCTTCTGTTGGCAATTTTATCGTATAGCCTCCGGCCTGACCCCTGGAAATTATAGACACCTTGTGTACTGGATCAGCATTTGGTAGCATGTGTGCCACCAGAGCATGACCTGCCTCGTGGTAAGCAGTTATCTTTTTTTCTTTTTCCGACAACATCCTCGATTTTCTCTCTGGACCGATCATCACCTTATCAATACTTTCCAAGACATCTTTCATGTCTATTTGTTTTTTATCACACTTAGCCGCGAGTATCGCCGCTTCATTCAAAAGATTGGCCAAATCGGCCCCGGAAAAACCCGGAGTCCTAGCAGCTATCGTGTGCAGATTGACTTCCCCGGTCAGGGGTTTGCCTGTCGCATGTATTTTTAAAATTTCTTCCCTATCTTTCAGGTCTGGCAGGTCAACGGTCACCCTCCTGTCAAATCTTCCCGGCCGAAGAAGCGCCGGGTCCAAAACATCCGGCCTGTTGGTAGCGGCGAGTACTATCACGCCTTCATTTGGCTCAAAGCCGTCCATCTCTACTAAAATTTGATTCAGTGTTTGTTCTCTCTCGTCATGAGAACCGCCAAGTCCCGTTCCCCTTCTTCTCCCCACTGCATCTAGCTCATCCAAAAATACAATGCACGGAGCATTCTTTTTTGCCTTATCAAAAAGAGACCTCACCCTTGAGGCACCCACGCCCACGAACATCTCCACAAATTCTGAACCAGAAACATAAAAAAATGGCACGCCGGCTTCGCCAGCTACGGCTCTAGCCAAAAGTGTCTTGCCACAACCTGGCGGCCCCACCAATAATACTCCTTTGGGTATTTTTGCTCCAAGATCAATAAACTTTTTGGGGTGCTTCAAAAATTGTACTATCTCCTCAAGCTCCATCTTGGCTTCCCTTGCCCCAGCCACCTGATCAAATTTTACCTTCTGTTTTTTATTATCATCAGGCTTTTCTGCTTTAGCCTCACTCTGACCAAAAGACATTGCCTTTCTATTGACCCCCTGTACTTGGCGCGACACAAAAAAGACAAAAGCCGCTATTAAAATAAATGGCAGCAGAAACGGCAAAATCACAGACAGCCAATACTGCCAGCCGCTATCAGTTTTAATCACAATATTGGTATTACGCAGCTCTTCATCAGAAACACCATAATTAGACAAGGCCTCACTCAAAGATTGTACTGCTTCTTTATGAGCGACTAAAGATTTTTTATCTACTCCGGTCACCAAAAGTTTGTTGCTCTGAACCTCTATCCTTTCTACCTCTCCTGCTTTTATTTTATTTGCCAATTGGCCTAAGCTCAGCTCTTCCACTGTATTCGAGTTGTTTTCAAATAAAGATAATATACCGGCAACGGCAATCATCACCACAAAAAAGACAATAAAGGTCTTTGATATATTCTTCATAAAAGTTCCCAAAAATTATAAATAAATATAGATATATTATAACAATATATCTCTAAAAAACCAAAACCCCTTTGTCGGGGGTTTTGATATTTTTGGAAATCAAATCTTATTCCGTGCTAAGCCCTAGCTTATGACCGACGGGCTCGAAGTTGGTGATAGTAAATTCATATTCCTTGCCAACTTCCAATTCCTGCTTTTCGCCCTTCTCACCCAACCGGGCCAAACCCTGAATATTGGGCTCTATCTCTACAAAAACCCCTAGCTTATGTTTTTTGACCACAGCAGCCTTTACCTTATCCCCTACTTTATATTTGTCTTTTACTGCTTCCCATGGATCCTTTTCCAATCTCTTCAAAGACAATGACACCTTTCCAGCATTAATATCAATAATTTGTGCCCGGACTTTTTGCCCCTCTTTCACAATATCTCTCGGGTCGTCTATTCTCTGCCAACCCAATTCAGAAATATGAATCAATCCTTCTAAGCCATTACCAAATTCCATAAAAGCTCCAAAATCAACCACTCCGGTTATTACCCCATCTACTGTATCTCCTTTTTTGTATTCATTCAAAAGCTGCTTTCTCTCTTCCAAATCAACCGCCCTCTCCGAAACTATAAGTGTTCCACCATCATCATTTACATCCAAAACTCTCACTTTGAGCTTCGTCCCCACCAATGATTTTAATTTTTCCAATATCTTATTTTTATTACCACCTATTACCCGGGGATAATGCTCTGGCGATAATTGTGAAACTGGCAAAAATCCCATAGTTTGGTCCAGACGTACCATCAGTCCGCCTTTGTTAGCGTCCAAAATCACCACTTCGACTATTTCACCTTCCTGTTTTGCTTTGCGCAGCTTATCCCAAGCCTTTTTGTGCCCCGCTTGCCGCAAAGAAAGCTCTACCAAACCCTTTTCGTTCTCATAATCGATCACTGTGGCATTTATCCTGTCGCCTACTTTCAAATCGCTATATTCGCCAGACTCATCATATGCCTCATAACCACGAATAATACCGGTCATGAGACCATTTAAATCTACAATTATTTCATTGCGCCCCACAAATACCACCTCTCCCTCTACCAAATCTCCGGCCTTGGGCAAGGCTGGGCTCTCTTCAGAGTTCAATAATTTATCCATGTTGCTCACCTTTGTTTTGTTTGCTATTACCATAAAATTAGTTAATAATAAGGGCCAACGTCATGCCGTTTAAGCCCCTTGTTAGTTAATAAAAATATACAATTTTTTAATTTATAATTTAGGTTAATTAAAAGTAGTATATACCATTTTCTAATATTTGACAAGGGGGGCCAAAAACTGGTAATATTAAGGCATCTAAAGGGCATTTTTCAATCTTGGTGCCTTTAATTTTATTACCTTTTTTAATAATAGATTACTCAAAAATTAATAATTAATAGAAACTATGGCTATTGATAAAATAGGAGGCCCGACTCCTAAAGAAATGGGGGTTGAGCAAGAGCCACCAAAATTCAAAAGAGATGATAAAGTAAGATTAACGCCAAAAAAAATAGCGCAACTGACAGAAGAGAATCTTATGTATGGCTTTCCGCAGACAGAGGGAATAGTAGAATCTATTAACGAAAATATGCTGTCTGTTAGATTTGGAAATGCGGTAAGGCAAGTTGATGATACAGAAATAGAAATAATTAAATAAATTACCAAAATTCTTTTTTAAGGGAATATACCTTTTTATAACGTGGAATTCCTTTAAATGCTATTAACTCTATTATTTTTCTTATAAATAAATTGATCTTATGCAAATCCAATGGCTCGGCAATTCCTGTTTTAAAATTCAGGTCAAAAACAACGCTCATGAAACGCTAGTTTTGACTGACCCCTATTCACCCAAAAGTGGCCTGGGCAAAGGGCGCTTCTCTGCCGACCTGGTCATCTATAGCCAAGAAAAAAACGATCTCCTGCTTGACCCAGGAGAAATAAAAGGGACCGAACAAATGGCGAATCCTTTTATTATAAAGAGCCCGGGCGAATATGAGCTCCAAAGTTCTTTTGTTTACGGATTGCCACATTCATCAAAAGAAAAAAACACCCTTTATGTGCTTTCTATTGAAGATATAAAAATCGCTTTTCTCGGCTTGTTAGACAAAAAAGATCTCTCCAGTAAAGAACTTGAGGCTATTGAGGGCGTTGATATCCTCCTGATACCCGTTGGTGGCAAAAATATTCTAAACGCCGCCGACGCTGCCAAGCTCGTCAATGAAATTGAACCGCGCATTATTATTCCTATGTGCTACAAAACAACGGGTACATCCGTAGATTTTGAAACCGTCGACCGCTTTGTCAAAGAAATGGGCAATAAAAAAGAAGAACTAGACAAACTAAAAATTTCCAAAAAAGACCTGCCCCAAGAAGAAACTCGCTTAATTTTATTGAATATTTAAAATGAGTTTTTCTCTCCAAAACCCCCGCGCCAAAATGTATCTCTCCATTGCTCTGACCATGGCTGCCATTTTTGCTGTCTGGGTTGTCACTTTGACTCGCACCCTGAAAAAACCACCGACCCAAAAAAGCAGTAATATCTCCTCTGATTTAAAACCGCTGGAAGAAAAACTCTCCGTGCTCTTCCAAGATCTACAAACCCTCAAAACCGCTCTAGACCAATCAGCGACTACTACGGCCACCTCTCTCCAGGGCGGTCCCCAAATAAAACCAGAAGAACTGGACAAAATTATTGAACGACTAGATATCAGTACCTCCACCACAACCAGCACGCCCACTACTACAAAATTAATAAAATAATCACCTATTACTAATCACTAGTTACGAGTTACTAGTTACTAATCCTATCTATGAAAGATAAAAAACCAACCAAAGAAACAACCCCAGAGGAAATTACCCCCTTTGCCGAGGCTATTGAACCACGTGAAATCGTCCAGGAAATGCGTGAATCCTATCTAGACTATGCCATGTCTGTTATTGTGGCGAGAGCCTTGCCCGATGTTCGTGACGGTCTCAAACCAGTACATCGTCGGATTCTTTATGCCATGTGGGATATTGGGCTAAAGCCCAGCGCCAAATTCCGAAAGTCTGCCACCGTTGTCGGCGAGGTCTTGGGCAAATATCACCCCCATGGCGATGCCGCTGTTTATGACTCCATGGTTCGCTTGGCTCAAAATTTTTCTATGCGCTACCCACTAGTCCATGGTCAGGGGAACTTTGGTTCTATGGATGGTGATGGCGCTGCGGCCATGCGCTACACCGAAGCCAAACTTGCCTCTATCTCCGAGCAAATGCTTGCTGACTTAGAAAAAGATACCGTCAATTTTATCGCCAATTACGATGGTACTCAAAAAGAACCCCAAGTCCTGCCAGCCAAACTGCCCAACCTCCTCCTAAATGGCTCTCTTGGTATTGCCGTTGGTATGGCCACCAGTATCCCCCCGCACAATTTGGGCGAAGTAATTGATGGCATCTGCCATCTCATTGATCATCCCGACGCTGACCTCGACGAACTGATGGAGCACATCAAAGGACCAGACTTCCCTACTGGTGCTTCTATTTTCAACATTGCTGACATCAAGCAAGCCTATGCTACCGGCAAAGGGTCTATTGTCATGCGTGCTGATTCCGAAATTATTGAAACCAAAAACGGTTTTCAAATTATTATTTCTTCCGTTCCTTACCAGGTCAATAAATCAGCCCTGATCGAACGCATCGCCGAATTAGTCAAAGACAAAAAGGTTGAAGGCATCAAAGATATCCGTGATGAATCTGCCAAGGGCGATGTCCGTATCGTCATTGATCTCAAAAAAGATACCTACCCCAAAAAAATACTAAACCAACTTTACAAACAAACTGCCCTCCAAGGCTCATTTCATGTCAACATGCTGGCTCTCATTGACGGCATCCAGCCGCGCGTTTTAACCCTGAAAATGGTCCTCGAAGAATACATAAAACACCAGCAAGAAATTATTGTCAGGCGCACCAAGTTTGATCTGGACAAGGCCAAAGCACGCGCCCATATCCTCGAAGGCCTTATGCTCGCTTTGAGCAAAATTGATGCTGTCATAAAAACCATCAAAGAATCCAAGGATCGCGATCAGGCCAAATTAAATTTGATGGATAAATTCAAATTGACTGAGCTTCAGGCTATTGCCATCCTTGAAATGAAACTCCAACAATTAGCCAACCTAGAGCGCCTGAAAATCGAAACCGAGCTCAAAGAAAAAATCGCCCTGATCAAAGAACTTGAATCTATTTTAAAAAGCAAGGACAAAGTACTCCGTATTATCAAAGATGAACTAAGGGGCATCAAAGAAAAATATAATAACGAACGCAAAACAAAAATTTTTAAAAACGCTGTGGATAAATTTTCCCAGGAAGATCTGATACCAGACGAAAGCGTTATTGTCGTTATCACCAAAGATGGCTATATCAAACGCCTACCGCCAGACACCTTTAAAACCCAAGCTCGTGGCGGTAAAGGTGTCGCTGGAGTCACCACCAAAGAAGAGGATGCCGTAGACTCACTCTTTGCTACCACCACCCATAAGGATCTATTATTCTTCACCACTCGTGGTCGTGTCTTCCAACTCAAGGCCTATGAAATACCAGTTGCTTCGCGCACAGCCAAAGGCCAAGCTGTCGTCAATTTCCTCCAGCTCGCCCCGGGTGAAAAAGTTTCTGCCGTTCTCTCTCTGGCCGACCTCAATACCTACAAATTTCTAGTCATGTCTACCCGTCAGGGCACTATCAAAAAAGTTGCCTTGGAACAATTTGAAAATGTCCGCCGCTCCGGCCTCATTGCCATTAAACTCAAAAGCGAAGATGTCCTCGATTGGGTAAAGCCCTCTACTGGCAAAGATGAGGTTATCCTCACTTCTACTGTCGGCCAAGCTATTAGATTCAAAGAAACCAACCTCCGCCCCATGGGTCGGACTGCCTCGGGCGTTCGCGGTATTCGCCTAAAAAAAGGCAGTGAGGTTATTGGTATGGATATTATCAATTCCAACAACAGCAAGGGCTTTATCTTTGCTCTCTCTGCCACTGGCACTGGCAAATTAACTTCACTCAAAAATTATAAAATCCAAGGTCGCGGCGGATCTGGCGTCAAAACCATGAAGCTCACTGCCAAAACCGGCAAACTGGCCTCTTCCTTTATTGTTGACCCAAGCAATTTGCCTGAAGAAGTCAAGGGTGATCTTCTGATTATCTCCGGCAAGGGTCAAGTTATCCGCCTACCTTTGAAATCGGTCCCCAATCTCGGCCGCGACACCCAAGGCGTCCGCCTCATGCGCCTCAAAGAAGAGGGCGACGAGGTCGCCAGCGTCACTTTGATGTAATCAACTATTCACCTCAATTTCAAAAACCCCGCTATCCCACGGGGTTTTTCCTTTTTTAGCTAAGCCGCTCTTCTCCCGCCTTCTTTATATCCCTTCTCTTTCTCTCCCTCTTCCCCAATATCCCCATACTCCCTGATTTCTTCCGCGATCTCTTCTTCATATTTCGTTTCCATTGTGTCATCTGTTTCGTCCGTTGAGTCCTCTGTTCCATCCAAGGAATCACGCTCCCACATCTCTTCATAAGCTTTACTCTGATTCTCCTTCATACTTATTGCTGTTCTTCGCTCTTTTCTATCGTTTCCTCCCCTGTAAAAACTTTCCTCAAAATGTCCCAATCTCCTGCTCCCCTTTTTATCCTTATCACCTTTAAACTCATTTCCACCCACCACCCGCTGTGGCCCACTTCTATCCATGCCTTCTGTGTTTGGCACCACCTTCTTTTGGATTTCTTTATATGGGTCTTCTACTTTTTGCCTCTTGCTTTCTGAGCCCACCACTTTAAACCCTGAATTTCTTGTTATCTCATCTTCATGGTCTCTCTCCCACTGAGGAAATTTACCTCTTTCAGTAGGATATCCAACCTTTATTGATCTCCCCATATTTTTTATCTTAATTATTATATCTAAATTTTACCCCCCCCACATACTCACGTCAAATAACCAAAAGTGAAAAACCAAAAACCACTCCGATATTCATCAGAGTGGTTTTAAAATTATTATATACCCTGTGTAGGGTTCGAACCTACGACCATCTCCTTAAGAGGGAGCCGCTCTACCAACTGAGCTAACAGGGCATAAATTCATACGCCCGCCAGGATTTGAACCCGGAACCTTCTGGTCCGAAGCCAGACGCTCTATCCGGTTGAGCTACGGGCGCAAAAATACCAAAACGGGATAATTATTTACTAATTTTAAAAAATAATAAAGCGCTTTATAAAATCAATGCTATTGAAGCACTTTTATTCTCCCTATATTTCTTGCCAACTATTTGCTCTTCAGCGCGTCTTTCAAGGTCTTCCCTGCCCGAAATTTCGGTACTGTCACTGCTGGCACCTGGATTCTTTCCTCTGGTTTCTGCGGATTGACTCCACCTCTGGCTGATCTGAATTTGGCGATAAATGTACCAAATCCGGTCAAGGTCACCTCATCGCCTGCTTTGAGCTGTTCGATCACTGTTGCTTCAAAAGAATCCAAGACCTGCAGCACATGTCTCCTGTCTACTCCGGTTTTCTCGGCAATTTTTTCTATTAAACTAGCTTTGTTCATAAAAATTTATTTTATTAGGCCGGCTACTGCCAGCCAAAAGACCTTTAGTATTTTTTAAATTTTTACTTCACTATCTAGACGTTCAATTTTTTTGGCTCGCCCACTCTTCTCGTCTATCTCCACCAAAACCGCATTGATCTGTGCTATCCCCTCTTCTGGTATCTCAAATCTGGTTGGTATCTGGGTTAAAAATAAATTCAATGGCCCTTCTTTTTCTACTCCAATTATACTATCTCTGGCTCCCACCATGCCCACATCAGATACAAAAGCCGTTCCTTTGGGTAAAATTTTATTATCACTGGTCGGCACATGAGTGTGGGTGCCAAGTACTGCGCTCACCCGACCATCCACATACCAGCCAAAAGCATTTTTTTCCGAGGTCGCCTCTGCGTGAAAATCTACCACCACTATATCACTTTTTGCTATCTTTAGCAATTTTTCTATTTTATCAAATTCCCGAAAAGGGTCTTCAAAATTTTCCTGCAAAAATACCCGGCCATTCAGATTTATCACACAGACTCTTTTGTTTTTTATCTTGATAGTGGCATATCCTCTCCCCGGCAAACCTTCTGGATAATTGGCAGGTCGAATAATTTTATTTTCAAAATTGGTAAACACTTCTTCATAGCCCTTCTTGGCAAAAACATGATTACCAGTCGTCACCAAATCAACCCCTGCGGCCAAAAGCTCACGCAATGTGTCTTCTGTCACTCCGGTCCCATGAGCAATATTTTCCCCATTGGCAATAATCAAATCCGACTTATATTTCTTTTTATATTTTGGGATGATCTCCGCCAGCGCCAGCCGGCCTATCTTTCCAGTCACATCACCAAAAAATATTATCTTCATAAACCTTAATTTTCATTATTTATTAACGCCCTACCATCTTTTATCTCCAAAAACAAAGACCACCACACCACGGCCAGGGCATATTCTATCTTTGGTATTAATTCCTTATTTATCCTATGCCACAAAGCACGATCAAAACCATTTTTTAAAAATTCTTCATATAAACCCAGTGCTTTTATCTTCACTGCCATCGCCCCAATAAACGCCTCCACTTCCCGGCTCTTAATTTCTTCTAGCCTATCAAATTTTGGTTTTTGACGCTTACCAAATACCTGCCAAAAATTTATAGTTGCTTCAAAAATCATATGCCTGTTTTTTAGGCTCGACGGTCTATTCGCAAAATAATAAGGGTCTTCCCAGTCTCTATATTTTTTTATTGGCCTTACTCTCCTACCAAAATGATGTGATGGCGACAAGGCATCCACAATAAAATGACTCATCCAAGTAAAGTCGTTCTCCCAAGGCAAATTTTGCATTGCTCGCTCCTTTGCATCTCTATATTGTCTATAAATTTGTTTTAATGCCCCACCTTGACCCGTCTCTGGATTATAATAAGACTCCGATGTTGCTCTACCCCCTTTCATCCAAAGTCTGTCTGGCCCATAAGCCCCATCATATTTAAAAACATCTTTCATTTTTATAAAATCACCAAATTCTGGCTTGAGTTCTTGCAACGCCCTGTAAGTATCATAATAAATCAAACTATGACTGTCCCAACGCAACCAAGCCGGTGGAAAAGAAAGAATTGAACTTATTACCCCAGAATTCATAATAAAACTAAATTAATTTTGAGTTTTAACTTTTAAGTTTTTATCTGGCATATTCCTCTACCCGCGTCTCTCTTATCACCAACACTCTTATCTCACCTGGGTATTTCAACTCCTGCTCTATTTTATCAGCTACCTCTCTGGCCAATTTTTTAGCACCCCAATCATCCACCACGCTTGGTTCCACAAATACCCGCAATTCTCTGCCCGCCTGTATCGCATAAACCTTTTCCACCCCAGCAATATTTTTGGCAGTATTTTCGAGATCATCCAAACGCTGTACATATTGCTCATAAGTATCCTTTCTAGCCCCTGGCCTTGCCCCAGAAATTGCATCCGCTGTTTTTACTATAACACCTTCGAGAGATTCTGGGTGGTCCTGATGATGTTCCAAGGAGACTCTGGCTATTTCTTCTGGCAAGCCAAACTTCTTCATAATATCATAGCCAATCTCTGGATGCCCGCCTTTTACTTCATGATCAACTGCTTTGCCAATGTCGTGTAAAAGGCCTCCTTTTTTGGCAATCGCCACGTCTGCTCCAAGATCCTGGGCCAAAAGTCCTGATAACAAAGACACCTCTATTGAGTGCTGCAAAACATTGTGTCCATAACTGGTTCTGTATTTCAAACGGCCCAAAATTTGCACCAATTTTGGATCCAATCCGCCAACTCCCACAGTATACATAGCGTCTTCGCCTGCTTTTTTTATTTCAATAGATAAATCCTTTTTTGCAGCTTCTATTGCCTCTTCTATCCTACCTGGATGAATCCGGCCGTCAGCCATCAATTTTTCCAGAGCCACTCTGGCAACCTGCCTTCTAATTGGGCTAAAACCAGACACCCAAATTGTACCCGGAGTTTCATCGACAATCAATTCTGTCCCGGTCAATTGTTCAATTGCTTTTATGTTGCGTCCCTCTTTGCCGATTATTCTCCCCTTCATCTCGTCACTCGGCAGGTTGACAGTTGTCGTGGTCGTTTCAGCCGAATGTGAGGTAGCACAACGCTCTATTACCGATGACAAGATATGTTTGGCTTTTTCCTCGAGCTCCTCTGTGGTCTGTCTTTCTAATTTACGTACCCTATTATAAAGCTCCTCTTTTACCTCGGACTCCACGTTATTAATCAAAACCTGCTTCGCTTCATCCTTGGTCAAAGCAGCTATCTTCTCCAGCTTTTCCATGCCCCGCTCCTTTATCTTTTGTAAATCTTCCTTCAGGGCGTCTATACTTTTTTCTTTTTCAGACAACTTTGTCCTCTTATCCTCAAATTCCAAAAGCTTTTGGTCAAACATCCCTTCTCTTTTTTCCAGTCTTCGTTGGATCTCCAAAAGCTCCCTGCGTCTCTTGTCTTCCTCTTGTTTGGCGTTTTCCAAGACCTCCAAAGATTTATTTTTGGCTTCCAAAATAAGTTCTCGATATTTATCCTTAGCTTCGGAAATTATCTTTTCTACTCTAGCCTCGGCTGTCTGGGCATCGTGCTTCGCAATAGTACGACGAAAATAGTACCCGACGGTCACGCCTATACCGAGTACTAGCAAAAATATTAAAACTTCCATATTTATTCCCCTTGAAATTAAAGAAGGAGGAAATTTTACACTCTAAAAATCTACCTGAGATAAAACAACTGGCCCTAAGACAAAAAGCCCCAAAGCCTCTTTGAGAAAAAGAAAAATTTTAAACTAAAACTAGTAAAAGAAAACATTTAGTTTAAAAAAACAGTTCCTGTCTCTTGCCCTTATCTCCCGTTACCGATATTTGAGAGTGCCCTCTTTCCAATCCCCTGCTTTAAAAATTTAATTTATATAAAATCAGCTTTTTCAAGCTATTTCTAGCATATCATAAATCACCGCTTTTGGCAAGCCTTCTAATATAAAGCCAAGCTAATTTTTCACCCTTGCCTTTTTATAAAACTTGTGTTAATATTTCTTTAAATTTTACTGCCCTATTATCTAACGTATCCTTGGCTAAACAAACCATGGCAGTAAAAACAAAAAGCTGGGGATATCGAAAGGGAATATTATGTTGGATCGAGACAAAAAACAGGCCTTGATCAAAAAGTTCAAGACCCACGACAACGACACTGGTTCACCCCAGGTCCAGATTGCTATTTTGACCGAAGAAATTCACGAGCTCACCGACCACCTAAAAAAACACAAAAAAGATTTCTCCTCTCGCCGTGGTCTTTTTAGAAAAGTAAATCTGCGCCGCAAGCTTCTTTTATTTTTGAGTAAAACGGAACCTGAAAACTATGAGGCTCTTGTCAAAAAACTGAAAATCAAAAAAATCACTGAACCAGAAGGCAAAAAAGACATCTTGGAAGAGGAAGCAATAAAAACGGAAGAAGAAACCAATGAAGAAGAAAATTAAATCGTTTATTTATTAACCTTTCGCCAAGCTCGCCGCTTGGCGAATTATAATTAATTGGCTGGCAAACACCCAGGCTGCTTATTGCAAGCTTGTCGTTTGCCAGCCAACAATGGAGAAAGCATGAAAAAAATCGATAGTTTTGAGACTGCCATTGGTGGCAAAAATCTCATCATCGAAGTCGGCAAATACGCCGAACAGTCCGCAGGCTCCTGTACTGTCACCTATGGTGGGACAGTCGTTTTGGCCACTGTCTGTCTTAGTTCTAGCATAAGAGAAGGGATTGATTATTTTCCCCTCATGGTAGACTTTGACGAAAAACTTTACGCCGCCGGAAAAATAAAAGGCTCGCGCTTTATCAAACGCGAAGGGCGTGCCACTGACGAAGCCATATTGGCCGGTCGTCTAATTGATCGTTCTATCCGCCCCCTTTTTCCCGAAGCAATAAAAAATGATGTCCAGGTGGTCGTTTCTGTTTTATCTTTTGACGGTGAAAACGACCCAGATATTTTGAGCTTGGTCGCCGCTGCCACCGCTATTAGTATCTCTCCTATTCCCTGGAACGGCCCGATTGCCGGCGTCCGCGTTGGCCGTATCAATGGTGAGTGGGTCATAAACCCAAGCTATGAAGCTCGCTCCAAAAGCCAACTTGATTTGGTTGTTTCTGCCAACAAAGATAAGGTAGTTATGCTCGAGGCTGGCGCCGAGGAAATACCTGAAGATGTCATGATTGAGGGCATAAAATTTGGCCACAAACACGCTCAGTCTTTGATAAAATTAATTGAAGACATCACCTCAAAAATAGGCAAACCCAAAATGGATATCTCCCCCAAGCTGACAGATGAAGAAAAAATCCTAGCAGAAAAAATTGAAACCAAAGTCAAAAATTTTATCAACCCCGAAAAGATCAACTCTATCTTTACTTATACGGCCAAAGATGAACTGAAAAAAAATATCGAAACGGCCAAAGAGGAATTAGACACTCTCCTCAAGGCTGATAATGAAATTTCCAAAGATGATCGCAAAAAGGGAGTTGGCCTCGTTGAAGGACTCATAGACGGACACATGAGACAATTAATCTTGGAGTCTGGCCGCCGCCCAGACAACCGTGGATTGGATCAAATTCGTCCACTCTCAGCTGAGGTCGGCGTTTTGCCTCGCACCCACGGCTCTGGCCTCTTCCAGCGTGGTGAGACACAGGTTCTCTCTGTGGTGACCCTTGGCGCACCGTCAGACGAACAGACCCTTGATACTATGGAAGAATCTGGCAAAAAACGTTACATGCATCATTATAATTTTCCTCCATTCTCTGTTGGCGAGGTTGGTCCGCTCAGAGGGCCTGGCCGCCGGGAAATCGGTCATGGGGCTCTAGCTGAAAAAGCCCTAGTGCCCATGATCCCAAATAAAGAAGAATTTCCTTACACGATCCGTGTCGTTTCCGAAGTCCTCTCCTCCAACGGGTCTTCATCTCAAGCCTCCATCTGCGGCTCCACTCTTTCTCTCATGGATGCTGGTGTACCAATAAAAAAACCAGTTGCCGGTATTGCCATGGGGCTCATAACCGACTATCAGGATATCAACAAATACCGCATCCTGACCGACATTCAAGGCTTTGAAGATCATAGCGGTGATATGGATTTCAAAATTGCCGGCACCGCTGATGGTATCACTGCTGTCCAGATGGACACCAAAATTCATGGCTTGACTGAAGACATTATAAAAGACACTTTCGCCCAAGCTAAAAAAGCTCGCTTGGAAATTTTGGAAGTTATGAAACAAGCTATTGCCGCTCCACGAGTAGAACTCTCCCCCTATGCCCCACGTATTACTACTCTCCACATCAACCCGGATAAAATCCGCGATGTTATCGGCCCGGGCGGCAAAATGATCAATAAAATTATCGCCGAAACAGGTGTCAATATTGATATTGAAGATGATGGCTTGGTCTTTATCACCGCTACTTCGCCAGAAGGATCAGTAAAAGCCAAAGAATGGATAGAGCTTCTGACCGCTGAAGCTGAGGTGGGAAAAACATATCACGGCAAAGTCACTCGTATGTTTGACTTTGGCGCTATGGTAGAATTTTTACCCAAGCAAGAGGGCCTGATTCATGTTTCCGAGATGGCCCCCTTCCGCGTCAATACACCAGAAGATATTATTCATATTGGTGATGAGGTCCCAGTCAAAGTTGTCGGCATTGATGATCAAGGTCGGGTCAATCTCTCCCTCAAACAAACCGACTTTGATTATTCTGGCTTTACCCCACCAGCCATGCAACCATCGCGACCTTTCCGCCCGCGCGATGATAGAGGCCACGGTCACGATCGCGGTCACGATCATCGCCGACCGAGATTCTAAATTCCCTGCTCAAAAGTCCCACCACCAGTGGGACTTTTTAATTGAAAATGCAAAAATAAAAATACAAAGTTAAAAATTACAATCAATCTATTGACCAATAATCGCTGAGCCGAGTCAGCGTCTGCGAGCATTTAAATAAAAAAGTAAAAATCAAGCAAAGTGAGGTTGAAAAAATTGGCGGGAGCGGAGTGAAACGGAGCCGGGACCTGCCAGTTTTCCAACGAACGGGGCACTGATTTTCTTTTTTTACTCAAGCGAGCTAATTTTCTTTTGTTAGCTTTTCTTTTGTAAAAGAAAAGTAAGTAATATCGCTAAAGTTACAAACAGCCAATAGTGTTCCAGCGGCCAATCTAATTACAACCAAAATCATTACAACTTTGACTGAATTTTGTATTTTGTTTTTTTAATTCAATCAAAAAACCAGGGGGTTTATTCCCTGGTTCTTGAAGATAAATCAATTATCTATCATAACCACCGCGATTGCCGCCGCGGAATCCGCCAGCTGGTCTCTCTTCGCGTGGTCTAGCTTCACTCACGATGATCTTTCTCCCGGCCATTTCCTGACCGTTCAAAGCTTCAACCGCTTTTTTAGCTTCTTCTTCACTAGACATTTCCACAAATCCAAAACCCTTGCTGCGGTTGTTGAATTTGTTGATCACTACGGAAGCAGAAACTACTGTACCAACTTGGCCAAAAAAATCAGCCAATTGCTGGTCATTGGTCTCGTAGGGCAAATTGCCTACAAATAACTTCGTTGCCATAACAAATTTTCGTTTATATTGCGAGATTACTCTCGCCTTTTCTTCTTTACGACCTATTAGCACGCACCTATAAACGAAAACTCGTTATTTAAGATGCAAAATTATTAAAGAAGTCTGTGAAAGCAGTATAGCACAATTACCAAATTATTGCAAGCCCCGACACTCCCCCGCCCTTGACAAACATAAAAATACCTGCTATCCTAATATGACAATCAAATAGCCCAATGTCCGGCCTAGAAAATGGCTCTAAATCTCCCTTATAACCATTTTCCAAACCGAACATTAACAATCCCGCAAGAACTCTGTTTTAGCGGGATTTTGTTTTCAAAACAGCTCTTTTAAAAAATCCCAATACCTTCCCACAACTGTTTTTATTAATTTTATTAAATCAGCTGCTGGAAGGGCACACTGGCAAAAGGAGAACCAGTGTTGGTAGCACCGGGGATTCGTCACCCTGGGGCCAAGCACTTCCGTTATTAATTAACGCCACAATTATGTTCAAGGCGTTTAGCGGAGCTCTGTCGCTAGCCCTAACTCTACTGGTGCTACATTGGCTCCTTCCTGGGGTGTTTGAGCAATTAGTCGCGGCCATGTCCAAAGTATTGACTATCGTCAACTTTGGCCTCGACTCTGCACTCGCTCAAATCCCCCATTAAAAAAAATTAGGACCCTACGCTTTTGCGCAGGGTCCTCGTTTTTTATTCCTCCTTTGTTATTCGAAATTCATAACTGACATCGTCGATCCAGCGCCTAGAACCATCGCGAAAAACCAACTCCCACCAAATTTCTCCCTCTCTCCGGAATGAATCTTCTGTGGGCGGCAACCGATCGTTAACCAAATCTGTTGCCTCATCTCTGGCAAGCATGACCGGGCCTCCGCCAAAAAAGTCGCCGGCATTGGCCCCTGCCACCACAAAAACATGAAAATCCTGTTCGCCACGCTGGACCTTTTGCCAGTCCGCTTCCGACAATTCAGGAAACTCACCGTCGACCATCCGCGCAAGAAAAATTTGATCTATTGCCTGCATTGATCACCTCCCCATCAAATAATTCCCATGTAGGTTTCAATCGGAGCGTGCCCATACTCGTCCTCGCTTGGTAAAGCCTCGTCGCCTGCATACCTATCACCATCGTCGGGAACAAACGAGCAAAGGTTCTCAAAAAAATCCGCCCAAGGAATCCGGCATCGGCCAGCCGCAAACTCCACTTCCATCCATTCTCCTTTATCACTTTCCATCAACGGTTTGAAATTATCATTAACCAGATTAGTCGCCTCCTCTGCAGTGAGGGGTATTTCTGCTTGCCCTCCAAATACCCCCACCAGATCAGGATTGGTTTCTGCTATGGAAACTTCGAAATCAAAGTCTCCGCTCGCCACCTGAGCCAGAAGCTCTGGCGTCAAGGGATACCCTGCTCGATCTACCAGATATACACTCATATTTCTGCCCCCCTAGGTTGATTAAAAATTTGTGGTTCACCACCAGGAACAAAAAAAGTGGTCACTACCTCAACGATCTCTTCTCTAAACATAAGTCCTCCTACTCTTTTGGTTATAAAATTTTTATTTTTTTAATTTATTGCCATTTTTTATCAATTTACCCCCACTCACCCCAAAAGTCAAGAAAACAAAAGAGCGGCTTTCAGCCGCTCTCAATCTGTTTGTCCATTAATGCTACATAAATAAAGGCAACATCACCAAGGTCAAAGTTGATAACAATTTTATCAACACATGAAGTGATGGTCCGGCTGTGTCTTTAAATGGATCACCAACTGTATCACCTACCACTGTGGCTTTATGTGTCTCCGACCCCTTACCACCCATATTGCCTGCTTCTATAAATTTCTTGGCATTGTCCCAAGCACCACCGCCATTATTCAAAACCAGAGCCATGAGCACCCCGACAATCGTCCCGACCATCAAAGTCGCCCCGACTGCCTCTGCTTTAAAAACATAACCAATCACTATTGGCACGATCACGGCTACGAGTCCCGGTGCCACCATCTCTTTCAACGCGCCTCTCGTAGTAATATCCACGCACTTGGCATAATCTGGTTTTACACTGCCATCCATAATGCCCGGATTATTTTTAAACTGGTCTCTGACTTCATTGATAATATAATAAGCACCACGACCGACCGCCCTGATCGCCAAAGATGAAAAAATAAATATTAAAGCTGCCCCCAAAAATCCGCCCACAAAAACAGCTGGCTTGGCCAGATCAATGCTAGAAAGCTTTGCATCAGTCAAAAACGCTGAGAATAAAAGGAAAGCCGCCAAAGCTGCAGAGCCGACTGCATAGCCCTTGGTCAAAGCTTTGGTTGTATTGCCCACTGCGTCCAATCTGTCGGTGATTTTCCTGACATTAGCATCAGCTCCAGACATCTCCACGATACCACCAGCATTATCAGTAATCGGCCCAAATGTATCCATGGCCAAAACATAGCCAGCCGTAGCGAGCATTCCCATCGTCGCCACCGCTGTGCCATAAAGACCCCCGCTGGAGAGTCCTGATGCCTTGCCAATCAAATAAGAGCCAAGCAGCGCCGCACTAATAATCAATGCTGGCACTGCTGTACTCTCCAAAGCTACCGAGAAACCAGAAATGATATTAGTTGCTGACCCTGTTTTAGAAGCTTCAGCAATTGATTTTACTGGACGATATTTATATTCAGTATAATATTGGGTCACATACAAAAAAGCGATGCTAGTTGCCAACCCTACCAAACCACAAGCCAAAAACCACATCCAGTGGCTCGGTAATAACCAATAAGTAGCCACCGCAAATCCTATGAGGGCCACCAAAGCTGTCACATAAAAACCCCTATTCAAAGCCTTCATTGGGTCTTCTTCTCCTTTTACTTTCACCGAGAACACACCCAAAACAGAAGCAATCAAACCAAAAGCTCTAGCCACCAAAGGAAATAAAATTCCGCCAATACCAAAAATAGGATAAAGCGCAATGCCGAGGATCATCGCCCCGATATTCTCTGCCGCCGTACTCTCAAAAAGATCTGCTCCTCTGCCCGCACAATCGCCCACATTGTCCCCCACCAAATCAGCCACCACCGCGGGATTGCGAATATCGTCTTCTGGTATGCCCGCTTCAACCTTACCAACCAAATCAGCGCCCACATCAGCCGCCTTGGTATAAATACCCCCGCCGAGTTGGGCAAATAAAGCCACGAGTGATGCTCCAAAACCAAAACCCACTATGGTCAAAGGAGCTCCCTCGGGGTTTTTCAAGCCGCCATAAAGCACAAATAAGCCGGCCACCCCAAGCAACGAAAGAGCTACCACCAAAAATCCTGCCACTGCTCCACCGCGCATTGCCACTTTTACAGCCGCATCAATATCTTTGGTCGCCGCCGCCGCTGTCCTCACGTTGGCTCTGACTGAAATATACATACCGATATAACCAGCCAACCCAGAAAAACAAGCTCCCACCAAAAAGGCCACTGCTGTCTTTACACCCAGAACCCAATCACCGGAAAGTGCATAAATACCAAAAATAATAATTGTACCAATGGCAGTAATTATCGCTATGGTGGTATATTGCCTTTTTAAAAAAGCCATAGCACCCTCCTTGATCGCCTTGGCGATTTCTTGCATTTGGTCTGTACCTTGATCTTTCTTTAAAACATGTTTTGCCAAAAGAAAAGATACCACCAAACCCACGATGCTAATCAAAAAAACTAAAACCAATTCCATAAACATTTCTCCTCTGTCAGCTTCTTGTTTCGAACTGACAAAATTAATTTATAATATTGATTTCTAATACTTTATTATAATTATTTTTCGTCTGACACCTCTACTGCTGTCTCTACGCCTGCTTCTGGCTCTGCTGTTACCACCTCTTTGCCTTCCTCTCCACCTTCCTCAATTATATCTATCCTCCAACCAGTCAACTTGGCTGCCAATCTCACATTTTGTCCTTCTTTGCCAATTGCCAAAGAGAGTTGATCCGGCAAAACATAAACCTTTGCCTCTCTGTTTATATGTTCTTCCTCCTCGCTTCCAGCCTCTTGCTTTTTCTCTTCCCCCTTAGACACCTCTACCCTCAATACTTTTGCCGGCGAAAGGGCCTTAGCAATAAATTTGGCTGGGTCTTCTACCCACTCAATAATGTCTACTTTTTCTCCGCCAAGCTCACCAATAATTGTTTGTACTCTTGTGCCTCTCTGCCCCACGCAAGACCCGATCGGATCCACGTTTTCTTCTTTGGCAACTACTGCTATTTTTGACCTCGACCCGGCTTCTCTGGCAATACTCTTTATCTGAACCGTGCCAGCTGCTATCTCCGGCACTTCCAATTTAAACAACTTGCGCAAAATTTCCGGATGGGCTCTCGACACTATAATCCTTGGACCTCTCGGGCCCTGTTCTACATTTTTTAAATAAAATTTAAATCTCGCTCCTGGCCGATAATTTTCTGTTCTTATCCCTTCCTCGATTGGCATGACCGCTGTCGTATTACCAAAATCAACCAATACAATCTTTCCTTCCTGTCTTTGTACTGTGCCATTCAAAAGCTCCCCAATCTTATCTTGATATTCTTCAAAAATAGTATTCCTTTCTGCCTCTCTCAATTTCTGAATTATCACCTGTTTGGCAGTCTGCGCTGCCATCCTGCCAAAATCGCCCGGCACTACCAATTCTTGCACCAGTTCTTCTCCCAGCTTGACTGATTTCTTTATCTCCTTTGCCTCACTCAAGCTAACCATTGTTTTTGGGTTAAATCTCTTTGTTTCATCCTCACCTACTTCCGTCTCCTCCAACTCGTGCTCCTCTTCTTTCTTCTCTGGTGGCTTTACCAATCCAGCAGCGATATCCTCAGCCAATTTCATCCGCTCCTCTTTCAATTTTTCATACTCGGCCTTAAGCTCATCTTCCACTACTTCCTTAATATCAAAAACCTTAAATCCGCCAGTTTCCATATCAAAATTGACTTTGATATTTTGTAATTTATTACCAAAATCTTTACGATAAGCAGCGCCCAGAGCCGACTCAATTGTCTCTACCACTGACTCAACAGGTATCTTTTTTTCTTCACATACCTGTTTGATCGCCTGTGTTAATTCTGAAGCCATACTATTAAAATCAATAATTAAAGCTAGTTTATCATCTAAACTAGCTAAAATCATTATACATAATTATTGTAAAATGGTCAAATAATGGTCACTTATCTCACTTTTATCCTAATCCCATCTTCCCTTATAGTCCTACTGTTTGTCCCAGTTATCACAGTATATAAATTATAGTCACCACCTGACAACTCGGTTAACAACAAACTGGCTTCTGCGCCTCTCACTTCTTTATAACCTAGCCAGACCGATTCTTCACCCTGTTTTTGACTATAAAAATCTATTTTACTAAATAAAGAATAACTATCAATTTTTACCTTTAAATTGAAAGGAAACTGCCCTACATAAAATTCTTTGCCATCAGTCGGCACAATCCAACTAACTGGCTTGGCATAACCAGCTGGCAAATTAATATAAATCTTGATATTCATCTCTCGAGAATTACCCACATCATCATAAGCTATTGCTTTCAAAAAATGTTCACCATTCTCAAATCCGATCAACTGATAATTAGCAAATCCAAAAGGATAATTTTTTTGAGTACCAATAAGCTCATTATCAATATAATATTCTACTCTATCCACTCCCCGCCTAGCACCAGACTCCACACTCACCTCAAAATTTGGCTCATAAAAAGTAGCCCCATCTTTGGGTGAAATTATTTCTATGCTTGGACGGTTTTCTTCGGTGTGCACATCGTCAAGTTCTGTTGGCGGATTTTCTATGTTAATATAATTGTTTTTTTCGGCCCACAGTCTAACTCCCTCTTCAAAAGCCGCATAGGCCGGATCTTTGCTTGGCTCTATTGGTATTGGTCCGAGAATATCGCCTGGCGTCACATAATGCAAAATAGAATGTACCCCCTGGCGATATTTTCTCTCTTCAATTAAATTGGCCGGGGTCAAATCAGTTGCCAATTTACCTGTTGTCTTGTCTATCTTTACCGTCACTTCATCCGCCGCCTGACCATTCAACATTGGCTTGTTGGGCAAGGGTTTGTTCTCTGGCTGCTCAAAATTTTCTACTGGCGTGCCCTCAAGTGCCCTCTTCATATATTCATTCCAAATTGGCGCCGCCACAATGCTCCCATCGGCTTTACCGGTCATTGCTTTATTATCATTATTGCCCACCCAGACGCCCGTTGCCAAGCTCGGTGTATAGCCCATGGTCCAACCATCATGAAAATCGTTGGTGGTCCCGGTCTTAGCCGCCACTGGCCTATCTGGTAATGTCAAATAATTTTTCTCCCCAAAAATCCACGCTCTGGAACCATTATCAGATAAAATACTATTTATTTGTTTGGCTACTTGTGAATCCAAAACCTCTTCCCCCTTGTTTTCTTCTGGTTTAAATTCTTCGAGCACCTCACCGCCCTTATCTTCTACTTTCAAAATATATTGTAAATCATTTTTTACTCCATTGTTGGCAAAAACAGAAAAAGCTTTTATGTGGTCTACTAGTTTCACTTCTCCACCCCCCAACACCAAAGACAGTCCAAATCTTGATCGGTCTCCCAAAGTGGTATAACCCATTTTCTCTGCCAAATCCAGCACCTTGTTTATCCCCACCACATAAATTGTCTTAACCGCTGGTATGTTTAAAGAGCCAGCCAAGGCCTTTCTAATTGAAACTGGCCCGTGTTCCGTCCCATCATAATTATTGGGTTCATAAATTTTTCCCGTTTCTGTAGGAAATTTTGTTTTTGTATCAAATAAAATAGTTTCCGGCGAAAACCCCTCCAAAAAAGAAGCTGCGTAAACAATCGGCTTGAAAGATGATCCCGGTTGTCTCGGTCTCATCGCCACATTTACCGCCCCATCATACTCTTCATTGAAATAATCTCTAGAGCCCACCATAGCAAAAACCTCCCCTGTTTTTGGATTTATTGAAACCAAAGATGCATTGTGAGCTCCGTTTTTCTTTTCATTCCTCTCTACCCCCGCCGCAATTGCCTCCTCAGCTATTTTCTGTTTATCAAAATCAAGTGTAGTTATTACTTTGAGACCACCCTTCTCTGCCATTTCTTCTCCATACTTTTCCGCCAAGAGCTCCTTTATATATAAAGTAAAATGAGGAGCAACAACACTCTGTGATAACCTTTTAAACTCCAACTTCTCACCTTCCGCCGCCGCTCTCTGTTCCTCGCTAATATAGCCAAGATCTCTCATTTTCTTTAAAACAAATTTTTGCCTCGCCATCAATTCTTCAACATGTGAGCCATAGGGTGAATAATAAGTTGTTGCCTGAAGCATCGCCGCCAAAATCGCCCCTTCACCCACCGTTAAATCCTGGGCCTTTTTGCCAAAATATGTTTCTGCTCCTGCCTCTACCCCATAAGCCGTCGAGCCATAGGGTACCACATTAAAATACAATTCTAAAATTTCATCCTTACTAAATTTCTTTTCTAAATAATAGGAAAAAATTAATTCCTTCAGCTTACGCTTATAAGTTTTCTCCGGTGAAAGAACGGCATTTTTTACCAACTGCTGAGTAATGGTTGAGCCCCCTCTTTGCGGGCCAATCCCAAAAATCTCATGCAAAGCCACTTTTACTAAAGCTGGAAAATCAAAACCATGATGTTCATAAAACTGATCATCCTCTATCGCTATTACTGCCCATCTCACATGCTCTGGTATTTGGTCTAATGGCACCCACACTCTCTTCTCGCTGCCTGATAAAAAATAAAGTATATGTTCACCAGTACGGTCATAAATCTTGGTCGCTGACCCCTGAGATGCAATTATCATCTCTTCTCTTGTTGGCACCTTGCCAGAATAATACATCAGCGCACCTAATACAAAAATCACCAAAGCTATTATTCCAACTCCTGCCAATTTTAATAATTTTCTAAAAAATCTAGGATAACTCTTTTCCCTCTCTCCTCGACGACGATAATACCCGCCACCCAAGGGTTTTTTTATCTCTTCTCTTCTCCCCACCGCTGCTCGCCTTTGAGCAATCATGCTATCACTAAAACGGCCTTTGTCCTCCCAACTTCTCGGGGATTTTACCTTTAATGCCGGTATCGGCATAAATTATAATCTTTAATTTTTAAAATTTTTAATGCTTATTGATATTATACCAATATTAAGCTAAAATGGTAATATCAATATTTTGACTAAATTTATGCAAAAAAGCAAGGATGAACAAATAAAAGAACTCTTAGAAAAAGGTATCGCCAATATCTATCCCGATCGTGAATTTCTTGAAAAAAACCTCACTAGTGGCCAAAAATTAACCATCTATCTTGGCATTGACCCGACTGGCCCAGAACTCCATATCGGTCACGCCATCCCCTTGCGCAAACTCCGTGCTTTCCAAGATTTAGGCCACCGGGTTATTCTCCTGATTGGCGACTTCACTGCTCTTTGTGGCGACCCGGACAAAAGTTATACGAGAAAAAGACTCTCCACCAAAGAAATCGCTCAAAACATAAAAAATTATCAAAAACAAATTTCCTTGATTCTAAATCTCCACGGCAAAAATCCCGCCACCTTTAAATTCAACAATGACTGGCTGGGCAAACTAAAATTTACAGATATTATTGAGATTGCCTCCAACTTTACCGTTCAGCAAATGCTCGCCCGTGATCTCTTTGATAAAAGATTAAAAGCTGGCAACCCCATCGCCTTACATGAGTTCCTTTATCCTCTGATGCAAGCCTATGATTCTGTCGCTATGGATGTTGACGGTGAAATCGGCGGCAATGATCAAACTTTTAATATGCTCTCTGGGAGAGACCTGATGAAAGCCATGAGGGGTAAAGAAAAATTTGTTTTAACAACCAAACTCCTAGCTGACCCCACCGGCAAAAAAATGGGCAAGACTGAGGGCAATATGATTACCCTCTCTGACTCCCCCACCGACATGTTTGGCAAAATTATGAGCTGGGGCGATGAAATGATTGCTCTCGGTTTTGAACTTTGCACCAATGCCACCCTAAAAGAAATAGAAGATATAAAAAAAATGCTTGAAAATGACGTGAACCCGCGCGATCTCAAGGCCCAACTAGGCAAAGAAATTGTTACTCTTTATCATTCCAAACAAAAAGCCCTAGAAGCCGAGGCAGAATTTAATAAAATCTTTAAAAACAAAGAAAATCCAGACAACCTTACAGAGATAATTATAAAAAAACAACCATATAACATCATTGACCTTATAATGATTGCCAAACTAGCCTCGAGCAAGGGCGAAGCTAAAAGGCTGGTAGAACAAAACGCGGTTAAACTTGGTACTGCCATGATCAATAATTGGAAAAGTAATATTAGCCCGGAAACAAACGACATTCTAAAGGTTGGTAAAAGAAAATTTGCCAAACTTATAATTAGATAACAAAGGGTTGACTTTTTAACCATAAAATTATACTATAAAACCATTATAATAAGCCAATATAATGGTTTTTGAGTTTTTATGCGCGCATAGCTCAGCTGGTTAGAGCGCAACACTGATAATGTTGAGGTCCCTGGTTCGATTCCAGGTGCGCGCACCAGGCCGAGGTAGCTCAGCGGTAGAGCGAAGGACTGAAAATCCTTGCGTCGGCAGTTCGACTCTGCCTCTCGGCATATTGCTATCATTAAATTGGGCGCGGGTAATGCCCGCGCCCAATTTACAACGGGCTGTCGTATACCGGTAGTACGCATGCTTTGGGAGCATGTTGACTGGGTTCAATTCCCAGCAGCCCGAAATGAGCTTATGAATAATTCAAAACCGTGTCCCCCACGGTTTTAAAAAACTTTAATTCTTATGAAATTTACTTTCCTTTTTGTTGATAAAACCCATGCCAAAATCTGGCAAGCAACTGAAGCAGAATATCTTGAACGCCTTAGTCATTTTGTTAAATATGAAATCAAAATTATCCCCCCTATTAAAAACAAAACACCCCATGAGTGCATCCGGCTAGAATCAAAAAAACTGATAGAGCACTTGAATAAATCCAATAATTATATCGTTATCCTAGATAAATCTGGCAAAACCCCATCCTCTGAAGAAATGGCTGCCAAATTAGAGTTGTGGCAATCGCAATCCAAAAATATAACCTTTGTTATTGGTGGTACTTTCGGGCTTTCAAAAGAATCGGTTCAAAAGGCAAATTTTGTCTGGTCTCTCTCTAATCTGACCTTTACCCACGAAATGGTTAGGACCATAATGTTTGAACAGCTCTACCGCGCTTTTACCATCATCAAAGACCTCCCCTACCACTATTAATACCGCCCTACCCCCTACCGGCCTACCTGTCTATCTTCCCCTTGCCTTTTTTAAACAAATATGTTAAGGTAAAATATAAATATTAACTGTTTATTTATTGTTTTTATGAGTAAAATATCTAAAGAATACGAGCTTTTCTACTTTCTGCCCATCACTTTTTCTCCAGAGGAAGTTAATGGCACAAGAGAAAAAATAACCTCCATAATATCAAAATATAATGGTGCTATCACCAAAGAAGAGGATATGGGCAAAAAGAAACTCTCCTACGCCGTCAAGGGTGCCAGGCATGGCTACTATTTATTAACCCACTTCAATTCAGATACTGCCTCAGCCAACATGATCAGTGGAGAAATAAAACTTATTCCGGAAATTATTCGTCATCGTCTTGTTATAAAACAAAACTACAAACAACCACACACTAGCCCTATGGCCCCTGGGGTCAAAGAAGACCAAGAAGAAAAAATTACAACAAACTCTGAGACAGAAACCAAAAAGGAGAAAGAACACGACAACGGCAAAGTAGATATCCAGGAGCTTGACCGCAAGATTGATGAATTATTATTAGAAGATATTTAATTTATAATTAACTAACCGAAAAAATATGAACCTCAATCGTGCCACGCTGATTGGCAATCTCACCAGGGACCCAGAAGTCCGCACTACTCCGAGTGGGGCTTCTGTTGCCTCTTTTTCTATTGCCACCAATTATATATGGACTGACCCCTCTGGCAATCGTCAAGAAAAAGCCGAATTCCACAATATCGTCGCCTGGAGAAAACTAGCTGACATCTGTGGCCAATACCTTCACAAGGGATCAAAGGTCTATATCGAAGGCCGTCTGCAAACCCGCTCTTGGGATGATCAGACTGGCAACAAGCGCTATATCACTGAGATTGTGGCTGAAAACCTGATAATGCTTGATAGCAAAGGTGCCAGCCGACCAGCTACTAGCGCCGGTGTTCCTCTACCTGACGAAACGCCGACCATCCAGATAGATGAAAGCGATATGGGAGGAAATGAGGAAATAAAAGTTGAAGAAGTACCATTTTAATTACTTATGATAAATACTAAAAACACCACAAAAAATAATCCTGATAAACACTGTTTTTTCTGTGTTAATCAGATTGATAATATCAACTATAAAGACGTCACTACCCTACAAAGGTTTATGTCTCACTATTGTCGTATCGTCCCCGGCCGTCGCACTGGCCTCTGCGCCAAGCACCAGCGCAAAGTTTCTACTGCTATCAAGCGCGGTCGCGAAATGGGCCTCCTACCATTTGTCCGGAAATAATCTTTATCTAAAAATCACCCCGACTATAGTCGGGGTGATTTTATAATTAAATCAGTCTCAAAATAATTACCGCAACTCTATGCTTCAAAATATTGACTCAAATTTCCAACATCAATACCGGCTTTTTTGAGCTTTTCTGTCGCGCTTTCTATTAATTCCTCCTGATTTGGTAATGCGTGTTCACTCTTTCCAGGCCAGCTAAAATGGGCATATTTCATTGCTTTTTGCTCATCCTCAGTAAGGCTGCCCCATGCAGTTTGAAACATGTTGCTTGTTTCTCTTTCCATAAAATTAACTTCAATTATTAAATTATTAAATTATTTATCCCCTACTTTCCTACCTGACTACTCGCCTACCTACTACCTGCTATCCATCTCTTGCCTCATCTTCCTTGACCTTATTCCAAATCTTGGCAGCTATCTCGCGGGTAATTTTCATATTCTCTTTCAAAAATCTCTTGGCATTTTCTCTACCCACCCCCAATTTGGTCTCCATATAGCTATATGAATTACCGGCTTTATTGATTATCCCCTCTTCTACCCCGCGGTCCAAAACATCAGCTGTGACAGAAATCCCTTCATTATACATAATATCAAACTCACAGGTCTTAAATGGCGGTGCTACTTTATTTTTCACGATTTTGGCCTTAACTCTATTCCCAATAAAATTCTCGCCCATTTTTATCTGAGCGGCCCGACGCAATTCTATCCTTACTGAAGCATAAAATTTGAGAGCCATACCACCGGTTGTTGTCTCGGGGTTGCCAAACACCACCCCGATCTTTTGCCTTGTTTGGTTCAGAAATATTACTGTTGTCTCGGTCTTGCTTATAATCGCTGTCAACTTTCTCAAAGCTTGGCTCATCAATCTTGCCTGAAGGCCCATGTGGCTCTGGCCCATCTCCCCCTCAATCTCCACCCTTGGAGTCAATGCCGCCACCGAGTCTACTACTATTAGATCTACTCCACCTGAACGCACCAGCGTCTCTACTATTTCTAAAGCTTGTTCACCACTATCTGGCTGGGATATTAAAAGCTCATCAACTTTGACTCCTATTTTTTTTGCATAATCAGGATCCAAGGCGTGCTCAGCATCAACAAAAGCCGCTACCCCACCCGAACGCTGTACGCTAGCAATTGCATGTTGAGAAACAGTTGTTTTGCCAGACGCTTCAGCTCCATATATCTCAATGATTCTACCCCTGGGCAATCCGCCGACGCCAAGTGCCAAATCCAAAGACAAACATCCTGTCGGAATAACCGGTACTTTTAATTTTTTTATCTCACCAAATTTCATTATTGCCCCTTCGCCAAACTTCTCCTTTATCTGCTCCATTGCCAACTCGGCCGCTTTTTGTTTTCCCCCCTCTAGCCCCTCCCCAATTTCTTGTTTTTTTGGCATATCGCTCAAATTAATTATAAATATAATTTAATATTATTTAGCTGCCACCGGCTGATTTTTTTCTTCCACGACGACACTCCTAAAAACAACTGCATTTCTACCATATTTCTTTTTGGCCTCCAATTTAATTACATTTAAACCCTTATTTAAATTTATGTCAATTGTAAAAAAACCAGACTTGTCTATCATTACTGTCTCACCATTTATGGTTACTATTGACCCATTTTCTGCCCGTCCGAGCATTTTTATCTCTCCCGCCCTTGAGACATAGTTGTCTTCGGGATAAAGTACCTCTATCCTCGGTGGCTTTAATAATGACCACGTCTGGAAACCTAGATAAAAAACTACTGTTATTGCCACTATGCCCACCCCTATATTTTTCAAAAACTTTGGCAGGTTAAAAAATTTTTTAGGGATAATCCCAAAACGATAATTTTGTACCCTAGGCCAAAAATTTTGATTTCTTGTCTCATCTTTAAATTTCTGTAAAATTTTTTCCCCACTCAATCCCAAAAATACAGCATATCTTCTCAAAAAATTTCTAGCATAAACCTCTCCCGGTAAAACCTGCCACTCTCCACTCTCTATGGCTTCCAAATACTCTTTGCCAACACCGACCTTCTTCTCCACCGAAAGTAAAGTTAAATTCAAAGAGCGCCGCGCTTCTGCGAGGTCCTCCCCTAAAGACTTTACCGCTATAATGTTTTTCTGTTTAAAAACCACCATTTTTAAAAATTATATTTATTTTCATCTGTTTTGTTTTCTTTTGTTCCCGCTTCTTCCTCTATCTCCTCGGATTCTTCCGAATCTGATATTTCCTCTTTTTCTTCCAGCTCTTCAGCTGCCAATTCCTGTTCTTCAATTTCCTCCTCACTCCCCTCTCCTGAATAGTCATCCTCCTGTTCTATTTTGCCAACCTGTCCGTCCTCCAGTAGACGGTTGTTTTCATGCTTTAGTTCCCTTGCACTCGCCTGTTCTATATATTCCCCTGCTATATCTCTCTCTCCTGTTTTTATTAATATCTCCCTGGGCTTTGCTCCATCGGCCGGACCCACCACGCCTTGCTGTTCCAATAAATCCAAAATCCTAGCCGCTCTGGCATAACCGATCTTCATCTTTCTCTGCAAATATGAGGCCGAGGCTTTTCTGTCATTTATAATTATATCCCTTGCTTCCTCCAATCGATCCTCCTCTCCATCGTCATCTCCATTCAATACAATCCCACCAAGCCCCAATGTTTGCTGTTTTTCCGTCACCTCATCGACATAATCAGGGTCCCCAATCTTTCTCAAGTGTGCAGTCACATTTTCTATATCACTATCAGAACAAAATGCTCCTTGTATTCTCTTTGGCTTGGACAACTCCGCCGAAGTATAAAGCATATCTCCTCTACCCATCAACTTCTCTGCGCCAGATGAATCCAATATTGTTCTAGAGTCGGTCAATGATGCCACAGAAAAAGCTATTCTGCCGGGGATATTAGCCTTGATCACGCCCGTAATAATATCCACGGAAGGCCTCTGTGTCGCCAATATAAGATGAATACCAACTGCTCGAGACATCTGCGCCAAACGGATAATCGCCGCTTCCACCTCCGGACCAGACGCGGACATCAATGTAGCCAGCTCATCAATTATAAAAACAATATATGGCAACTTATCAGCCGGGTATGACTGATTATAACTCTGAATATTTCTTTTCCCAGCATTAGACAAAACATGAAACCGCCTCTCCATTTCACTGATCGTCCACCGGAGAGCATTAATGGTCTTTTTTACCTCTGTCACCACCGGCGATAGAAGATAAGGAATGCCCTCATAAGAAAGCATCTCTACTCTTTTTGGATCAACCAATATAAACTTCAGCTCATCTGGCTGGTTTTGGTATAAAAGAGATAATATCATCGCATTCAAACCAACCGTCTTCCCCGATCCAGTCGTCCCAGCCACCAATAGGTGGGGCAACTTTGTCAGATCAGTCATACAAGCATTGCCAGCCACATCCTGCCCCAAAACAATTGTCATGTTTGATTTTCTTTCTTTAAAGGCCTGTGATTCAAGCACTTTTCTGAGAGGCACTATGGCTATCTTGCTATTTGGTACCTCTACTCCGACTAGGGACTTGCCCGGTATCGGCGCTTCAATTCTGATCGGATGCGCGGCCAAGGACAAGGCCAGGTCATTACTCAAAGCCAAAATTCTGGACAACTTTACTCCGTCAGCCGGCCGAAAAGTATATTGGGTCACTGTCGGACCGATCGCATAACCAGCCATCTCTACCTCAATACCAAAATGTGATAATGTCTTTTTAATCTTCTCCTGACAAAAAACAATATCTCTAGCTGTTGGTTTCCCCTCCTTGCCATCCAATAAATTCATAGGCAACACAACTGGTGGATATTTTTTTCTCTCCTTCTTTGTCTCCGCTCCTTCACCCCCCTCCTCTAATGTTTGATTTTCTATTTCTCCTGCTTCTGTTCCCACTTCTTCTTTTGCCTTATCGACAACTTCTTCTTGACCCTCCTCGACATCAGGTACCTCCCTCTCCTGAAAATCTACTACCGGGCTCTCGCCCATCTCTTCCATCCTTTTCTCTATTTTTTTAAGACGACGATAATGAAAAAACTCTCTCACTCTCTGCCTCAAATTTTTTAATGTTATTCTTTCTATTAAATTTTCCAAGGTTGTATTAAATAAAAGCAGAACCCCCACTGTGAGCATCGCTATCATCACTACCAGGCTCCCCCATCTGCCCATTATCTGCAAAAACGGCCACAAAACAGCATAGCCAAAATAACCACCGCCAATTCCCCTCTCCAAGGCCTCATCTATCATCTTTGGTTCACGCACCAGATGAAATATTGCCGAATATCCCATCACTGTCAAAGCCATGCCCACCCAATTGGCGCCTTTAAAAAAATTCTTATGCGGAAAAAGAGCAAAATAGCTGGCTAAAAGTAAAATCAAAGGAAATATCCAAAAACCCCAGCCAAATATCGCTTTCAAAATCTGGAAAACCGCCCGGCCAAAAGCCCCAGCCTGATCAAAGATAGACAAAAGACTAAGCAGGGACAAAGCTATCAAAACCACGATCAAAATACCTCTCCTGGTTGGTGGCTCTACCTCCCCAAATTCCACTAATTTTCCTCGTTTTTTGGCCATATTTGTTAAAAATTTTAAATCTTATATTCCTTATTATTTTAGCATTTTTTGGCTTTCCCGCCAAACCCAATTATAACGGACTTTTACAGCGGACTCTTAATATTCTTCAAACTTGGATTGGTCACTTTGGTATATATTTGTGTTGTCCTGATATTGGCATGCCCCAAAAGCTCTTGCACATAGCGCACATCCACTCCGTTTTCCAAGAGGTGCGTGGCAAAGCTATGGCGCAAACTATGAAAACTCGCCGGCTTTTTAATACCCGCTTTTTTCAAAGCCGCATAAAAAACCTTTTGCGCGCTAGCCTCGGTCAATCGGCCGCCGCGATTACTTTCAAAAATATAATCATCGCTCCTCTTACCCGCCATTATTTTTTCTAGATCAGCTACCAGTTTTTTAGACAAAATTGTCAAACGATCTTTCCTGCCCTTGCCTTGTCTCACCAACAAAGTCAATTCTTTGACATCTATATCCGCTACCTTTAAACCCACCACCTCGCTCACTCGCAAGCCCGCTCCATAAGCTAGGGCAACTATAAGTTTATGCTTTAAATTTTCAATACAGTCTATCATATTTTTAATTTCCTGCCGGCTCAAAACCACCGGCAATTTTTGGGTTTTCTTGGGATGTTTTAACTTTTCAAAACCATCCTTCTTATAAATATCACGAAAAATAAAATTTATAGCGTTGGCATAAAGGGCTATCGTTTGACTGGCCATTTTCTTTTCCTGTTTTTTCAATAAATAGTCTTTGATTTCTTCCATTGACAATTCTCGCAATGGTTTCTTGCAACAATTATACAAATCACGTGCTACAAAAGTATAGCTCTTTATGGTTTTGGGGCTATAATTGCGCAATTTAAGCTCTTGAATTATAATATCAATGAGGTTCATCATACCCATTTATTATACTCTAAGTATAGATAACCTACAAATTTTTGTTGTTATCTATCAAAAAGTATAGATAACAACTAGTTA